>NZ_JBHWZJ010000002.1:0-113477 GCF_042728415.1 Streptomyces sp. NPDC060198
GCCTGCGGCGGCCCGCTGGGGGGCGCGGGGGGGGGCCCCAAAATCCCCGGCGTCCGGCCCCCCGCCTCGCGCGCTCCCCCGGGGCGCCTCACTTTTTGTTGTGCCCCCCGCCGCTGCGTGCCGCCGCTGCGTTCCGGCACCCCTCAGGCGTCGCCCATGACGAGACCTTCGATGGTGTGCTTCTGCGTCACGGGCACCAGCGTGTCGACGACCGCGCAGTCGAGGTGGCGGCGGACCCGCTCGGGCAGGCCCTCCCAGTACGACCGGGTCGCGGCGGTGTCGTGCCGGTCGCCGTTCATGGCCTCCGGGCCGTCGACCCCCAGAACCAGCACGGGCCGTGGCTTCGCCGAGTGGTTCGTGGTGCCGCGGTGGACGGTCAGCGCGCTGCGGGCGGAGACGTCGCCCCGCCGCGGGTACTTGCGTACGGCCCTCTCCGCGTAACGCGGGTAGTGGGTGCGCGGCGGGAACATGCCGTGGCCGAACTCCGGGCCGTCGTCCCACTGGGTGCCCGGCGCTATCTCGAAGGGGCCCATGTCCTCCTCGGTGTCGACGGCCGTCACGTTGAAGGCGAGCGAAGTCAGGCGCCGCTCGGCGCGGGTCTCCTGCGGCATCGGGAAGTCCCGGTGCCACGGCTGGTCGACCGCGCCTTCGAGCGGGACGTCGAAGCCCAGCTCGACGATCCGGTAGTCCGGGCCGAGCACCGCCTCGCAGACGGACCGCACCCACGGGTGCTCGACCAGCTCGACGAAACCGCGCAGCTGCTCGGGGTGGATCTCGACGTAGTAGCGGTTCGGGCCGCGCCCGACCGCGCCGCCGGGCCGCGCGAGCGCCTCCTCGAAGGCCACCTCGATGTCCTCGCGGAGGCGGTCGGTCCACTGCGGGGTGAACGCGCCCTTCCGCGCGGTGATGCCGTCCGTGTACAGGGCGTCCACGTCGGGCGTCACGTCGACGTCGAGACCGGCCAGAGCGGTCCGGGGATGGGCGTACCGGCTCACAGGTGCCTCCTGAGGGTTGCGCGGGGTGGTCTGGCGGTAGTTTTACATCGTTGATTGCAACGTGGCAATGGGGTGGATGCGCGTGTGCCACGATGTGGGGGTGAGCAGCAGCCTGAAAGACGTGGCCCTCCGTGCGGGAGTCTCCCCACGCACGGTGTCGAACGTGGTCAACGGCTCCGCGGCGGTCGCGGAGCAGACCCGCCTGCGCGTGCAGGAGGCGATCGACGAGCTGGGCTACCGGCCCAACCTCGCCGCTCGCAGCCTGCGCGCCGGCCGTACCGGCATCATCGGACTCGCCATCCCCGAACTGCACTCGCCCTATTTCGCCGAACTCGCCGGGCTGCTGGTGGACGAGGCCCGGCGCCGGTCGTGGACCGTGATCATCGACCAGACCCTCGGGGACGCGGAGGCGGAACGCCGCCTGCTCACCGGAGACGGGGGCCGCGTGATGGACGGGCTCGTCATCAGCCCCTGGGCGCTGAGAGCCCAGGACCTCACGGCCACCCCCCGCGCGCTGCCGGTCGTCCTCCTCGGCGAGCGGAGCCCCGACGGGCTGGCGGACCGGGTGGCGGTGGACAACGTCGCCGCCGCCGACGAGGCCACCACCCACCTGCTGGAGTGCGGACGCCGCCGCATCGCCGCCATCGGCCTCCAGCCGCACCTGGGGAACGGTACGGCCGACCAGCGGGCGGAAGGCTACCGGCGGGCGTTGCGCCGGGCCGGCGTCGAACCCCGCCCCGCGTGGGAGCGCCCCGTGACCTCGCTGCACCGGAGCGACGGGGCCCGCGCCATGGCGGACCTGCTCGACGGCGACCGGACCGGAGGCGGTGGCGGCGACGGCGGCCCGGGGGAGGGAAACGGGACCGGAAGTGGTGGCGGCGGCCTGGGAGAAGGTGACCACGCCGTCCCCGACGCGGTGTTCGCGTTCAGCGACGAACTGGCTCTCGGCGCCCTGCACACGGCCCGTGCGCGGGGAGTACGGGTGCCCGAGGATCTGGCGATCGTCGGATTCGACGACATCGAGGACGGCCGTTTCAGCTTCCCCGGCCTCACCACGGTCTCGCCCGACAAGCACCAGATCGCCGCGCGGGCCCTGCAGTGCCTGGCCGACCGCATCTACAGCCCCCGCAACGAGCTGCCCGCCCACGACCTGACGATCCCGCACCGGCTGATCGTCCGGGGGAGCACCGTCCCCGGGGCGTGACCCCGGCGGGGAACGGGGCCCGTGGACTCGGGGCGTGACCCCGGCGGGGAACGGGGCCCGTGGACTCGGGAAACCCGGGCGTGGAAGAGGGCCGGGACCGAGTGCGTACCACCTGGTCCCGGCCCTCTTCGCCGTCCCGCCGCCGTGTTCCGGCCGACTCAGTCCTCGGCCGGCACGTCCCGGCGTACCGACAGGAGGTCCTCCAGCTGCTCCTCGCGGGCCTGCGCGGCCACGAACAGCAGCTCGTCACCGGCCTCCAGCGTCTCCTCGGGGCTCGGGGTCAGCACCCGCGTACCCCGGATGATGGTGACCAGGGAGGTGTCCTCGGGCCACTCCACCTCGCCCACCTGAGTACCGGCCACGGCCGACTCGGGGGGCAGGGTCAGCTCGACCAGGTTGGCGTCGCCGTGGCTGAAGCGCAGCAGCCGGACCAGGTCGCCGACGCTCACCGCCTCTTCCACCAGTGCCGACATCAGACGCGGCGTGGAGACCGCGACGTCGACGCCCCAGGACTCGTTGAAGAGCCACTCGTTCTTGGGGTTGTTGACGCGGGCCACGACCCTCGGCACCCCGTACTCGGTCTTCGCGAGCAGGGAGACGACCAGGTTGACCTTGTCGTCACCGGTCGCCGCGATCACGACGTTGCACCGCTGGAGCGCCGCCTCGTCGAGCGAGGTGATCTCGCAGGCGTCCGCGAGGAGCCACTCGGCCATCGGGACCCGCTCCACCGAGATGGCGGTGGGGGCCTTGTCGACGAGCAGGACCTCGTGCCCGTTCTCCAGCAGCTCGGCCGCGATGGAGCGGCCCACCGCGCCGGCTCCGGCAATCGCCACGCGCATCAGTGACCGCCTTCCTCGGGGCCCTCGGCGAAGGCCGCCTCGACCTTCGCGACCTCGTCGGTACGCATCATCACGTGGACCAGGTCACCCTCCTGCAGCACCGTCTGGGACGAGGGCAGGATCGCTTCGCCCAGGCGGGTGAGGAAAGCCACACGCACCCCGGTCTCCTCCTGGAGCGTGCTGATCTTGTGACCGATCCAGGCGGGGGTGGTGTGCACCTCGGCGAGCTGCACACCACCGCTCGGATCGCGCCACAGCGGCTCGGCGCCGGACGGCAGCAGCCGCCGCAGCATCTGGTCCGCCGTCCAGCGGACCGTGGCCACGGTGGGGATGCCGAGGCGCTGGTAGACCTCCGCGCGGCGGGGGTCGTAGATGCGGGCCGCGACGTTCTCGATGCCGAACATCTCGCGGGCCACCCGTGCGGCGATGATGTTCGAGTTGTCGCCGCTGCTGACGGCGGCGAAGGCACCGGCTTCCTCGATACCCGCCTCGCGGAGGGTGTCCTGGTCGAAGCCGACCCCGGTGACACGACGGCCACCGAACCCGGAACCGAGGCGTCGGAACGCCGTGGGGTCCTGATCGATCACGGCGACCGTGTGCCCCTGCTGTTCCAAGGTCTGCGCGAGAGCTGCTCCGACTCGCCCGCAGCCCATGATGACGATATGCACCCTGTGCCTACCTCGCAGTCCTGGTCGTCCGGCTGACCTGCGAAAACACTGTGCTCACAACTCTCTCTCGGCTTTCCGGGCAAAGAAACGGGGCAACCACGTCCGTCGTTGCCCGGGGATGAGCTTAAGCGGCATCCCCGTGCCCGCCTCACCCGAGTGTGCGTTCGGCCGTGCACCTCGGCAAAGGCGGAGCGCGCGCCGGTGCAAGACGAGCGAAAGCGGCGGCAAAGGCGGAGTAAAGAGGGAAGGCGCCAGGTGCCGCCGCAGGCCCCGGAGCGCCGCTCGGGGCCGCGAGGCCCACGGGAGCGGGCGGAACCGTCACTCGCGGGTGACCTCTGGTGCCTGAATGGACGCGCGGTGTCACACCTGGCCGCCCGGGCGCAAGGATTCCGTTAAGGTTTGCGACTCCTTTTCCGCTGATCGCAGGAGATTGGGGTGGAACGGGGTAGCGGAGGGCGCCGGGCCCCCGGGCAACGCTTACGATCCTCTGCGTGTCCAAACTGACCGACGTGCCCAAGCGGATCCTGATCGGACGGGCGCTGCGCAGCGACAAGCTGGGAGAAACCCTTCTCCCCAAGCGCATCGCCCTCCCCGTCTTCGCATCCGACCCGCTGTCCTCGGTGGCGTACGCCCCGGGAGAAGTTCTCCTGGTGCTCTCCATCGCGGGCGTGTCGGCGTACCACTTCAGCCCGTGGATCGCGGTCGCCGTCGTGGTCCTGATGTTCACGGTCGTCGCCTCGTACCGGCAGAACGTCCACGCCTACCCGAGCGGCGGCGGCGACTACGAGGTCGCCACCACCAACCTCGGACCCAAGGCCGGACTCACCGTCGCCAGTGCGCTGCTCGTCGACTACGTCCTCACCGTCGCCGTGTCGATCTCCTCCGGCGTGGAGAACCTCGGCTCCGCGATCCCCTTCGTCATCGAGCACAAGACGCTCGCCGCCATCGCGGCGATCGTGCTGCTGACGCTGATGAACCTGCGCGGAGTGAAGGAGTCGGGGAAGCTCTTCGCCATCCCCACCTACCTCTTCGTGGTGGGCGTCTTCATCATGATCGTCTGGGGTGCCTTCCGCGGGCTGATCCTCGGTGACGACATGCACGCCCCGACCGCGGACTTCACGATCAAGCCGGAGCACGGGGGGCTGGCCGGTTTCGCCCTGGTCTTCCTGCTGCTGCGCGCCTTCTCCTCCGGATGTGCCGCGCTCACCGGTGTCGAGGCGATCAGCAACGGCGTACCCGCCTTCCGCAAGCCGAAGAGCAAGAACGCCGCGAACACCCTCGCGATGATGGGCCTGCTGGCCGTCACCATGTTCTGCGGGATCATCGCGCTGGCCATGGTCACCGACGTGAAGATGGCCGAGAACCCGGCGAAGGACCTGTTCCACAACGGCGCCTCGGTCGGCTCCGGCTTCACCCAGGACCCGGTGATCTCACAGGTCGCCGCCGCGGTCTTCGGAGACGGTTCGTTCCTCTTCATCGTCCTCGCCGCGGCCACCGCCCTGGTGCTCTTCCTCGCGGCCAACACCGCGTACAACGGCTTCCCGCTGCTCGGCTCGATCCTCGCCCAGGACCGCTACCTGCCGCGCCAGCTGCACACCCGCGGCGACCGGCTCGCCTTCTCCAACGGCATCGTGCTGCTGGCCGGCGCGGCCATCCTGCTGGTCTGGGTCTACGGGGCGGACTCCACCCGCCTGATCCAGCTCTACATCGTCGGCGTCTTCGTCTCGTTCACCCTCAGCCAGACCGGGATGGTCCGGCACTGGAACCGCCACCTGCGCACCGAGACGGACCCCGCCAAGCGCCGCCACATGGTCCGCTCGCGCGCCATCAACACCTTCGGCGCGTTCTTCACCGGCCTGGTGCTGGTCGTCGTCCTCGCCACCAAGTTCACCCACGGCGCCTGGGTCGCGCTGCTCGGCATGGTGATCTTCTACGGAACGATGACCGCGATCCGCAAGCACTACGACCGGGTCGCCCGCGAGATCGCCGCCGACGAGACCCCCTCCGACGAGACCGTCCGGCCCTCGCGGGTCCACGCCATCGTCCTGGTCTCCAAGCTCCACCGCCCCACCCTGCGCGCCCTCGCCTACGCCAAGCTGATCCGCACGGACCACTTGGAGGCGCTCTCCATCAGCGTCGACCCGCAGGAGACCAAGGCGCTGCGCGAGGACTGGGAGCGGCGCGGCATCAACGTCCCGCTCAAGATCCTCGACTCCCCGTACCGCGAGGTGACCCGCCCGGTCATCGAGTACGTCAAGGGGCTGCGCCGGGAGAGCCCGCGCGACGTGGTGAGCGTGTACATCCCCGAGTACGTCGTCGGGCACTGGTACGAGCACCTGCTGCACAACCAGAGCGCGCTCCGGCTGAAGGGGCGGCTGCTCTTCACCCCGGGGGTCATGGTCACCTCGGTGCCGTACCAGCTGGAGTCCTCCGAGGTCGCGAAGAAGCGGGCCCGCAGGCGCGCGGAGTGGACCGCCCCGGGCTCCGTCCGGCGCGGACCGGTCGAGCGCCGGCCCAAGGAGCAGGTGAAGAAGCCCTGAGGCTGAGGTCGGGCCGGTGAGGTTGGGGCCGGTGAGGTCGGGCCGGTGAGGTTGGGCCGGCCCCACGTCCCCGGACGGGGTCGGGCCGGCCCCCGTCCCTCGGGCGCTCCGTGGTGAACGGCCGGGCGACTCCCACGTAGACTGGTGGGCTGTTGTCCGGCCGTGTGCGTCGGACCGCCGTCCGGCAGGGGCCGCGGGAGTCCGTCCGCGTCCGCCGGCCCGCTGCCCGCCTTCTGTTCGTCACCCCCCGATCTCTGGAGCCTCCCCTCATGCAGAACGAATCCACGTCGTCGCTGGTCGGGGAGGAGTACGAGGTCGAGGTCGGGCCCGTCGCGCACGGAGGCCACTGCATCGCCCGTACGGCCGAGGGCCGGGTGCTCTTCGTACGCCACACGCTCCCCGGCGAGAAGATCGTCGCCCGCGTCACGGACGGCGACACCGACTCCCGCTTCCTGCGCGCCGACGCCGTCACCGTCATCGAGGCGTCCAAGGACCGCGTGCCGGCCCCGTGCCCGTACGCCGGTCCCGGGATGTGCGGCGGCTGCGACTGGCAGCACGCCAAGCCGGGTGCCCAGCGCCGGCTGAAGGGCGAGGTCATCGCCGAGCAGCTCCAGCGCCTCGCGGGCCTGACCCCGGAAGAGGCCGGCTGGGACGGCACCGTCATGCCCGCCGAGGGCGACAAGCTCCCCGCCGGCGAGGTGCCCGCCTGGCGCACCCGTGTTCAGTACGCCATCGACGACGAGGGCCGCGCCGGACTGCGCAAGCACCGCTCCCATGACGTCCAGCCGATCGACCACTGCATGATCGCCGCCCCCGGCGTCACCGAGCTGGGCGTCGAGAAGCGCTCCTGGCCCACCCTGGCGGGCGTCGAGGCCATCTCCGCCACCGGCTCCCACGACCGCCAGGTCGTCCTCACCCCGAAGCCCGGCGGCCGACTGCCCCTGGTCGAGCTCGACAAGCCGGTCTCCGTCCTGCGCGTCGAGGAGCACGACGGCGGCGTCCACCGCGTCCACGGCCGCGCCTTCGTCCGCGAGGTCGCCGACGACCGCACCTACCGCGTCGGCTCCGGCGGCTTCTGGCAGGTCCACCCGCAGGCCGCCACCACCCTGGTCCGCGCCGTCATGCAGGGCCTGCTGCCCCGCAAGAACGACACCGCCCTCGACCTCTACTGCGGCGTCGGCCTCTTCGCCGGCGCCATCGGCCAGCGCATCGGCGAGAAGGGCGCGGTCCTCGGCATCGAGTCGGGCAAGCGCGCCGTCGAGGACGCCCGCCACAACCTGAAGGACCTCGACCGGGTCCGCATCGAGCACGGCAAGGTCGACCAGATCCTGCCCCGCACCGGCATCACCGAGTGCGACCTCATCGTCCTCGACCCGCCCCGCGCCGGCGCCGGCAAGCAGGTCGTCAAGCACCTCTCGGGGCTGGGCGCCCGCAAGATCGCCTACGTCGCCTGCGACCCGGCGGCGCTGGCGCGGGACATCGCGTACTTCCGGGAGGGCGGGTACAAGGTGCGCACGCTGCGGGCGTTCGACCTGTTCCCGATGACGCACCACGTGGAGTGCGTGGCGATCCTGGAGCCGGTGAAGAAGGACGACTGACCTGGGGTTTTGTGGGGTCGGGCGCAGTTTCGACCTCTCTCCATGCTGGAAAGAGGTCGAGGCGTTATGGCCTGCTCATTCGGTTTCTGACCTGGGATTTTTCGTCGCAGTGGCTGGTTGCCCGGTCTACGGACGGGGCTTTCCGGAAGTGCTGACGCTGGATGGCGCTTGTTCTGTCGGTTTGTCGGGCGAGTTCTACCGGGCGCGGGCAGCTGTCCGTGCAGCCCCGAGGCGAGTGTTTTCCGTCAGATCTTGATCACGGTGGCTCGTGTTCCAGCAGACTGACTTCGAGGACTCTGCCGTGGGCCCGGGAGTATAGCCGGGGGCTGTTCGACTTGGCGGCCGGTCAAGGCGCTCAGGGGGTAAGCGCCGTGCAGTCCTCACCGTCGACGATCCCTGTTCTCGGAGGGCTGCCGACGATTCGTACCACGGGTGAGCCCGGCGAGCAGATTTCGGCATGCAGCGCACGCCTGCCTCGGCGGGCAACCGATGGACGGTTGGTGCGGGGGTGCCGTTACGCCGCGGCGGTCCGAGCGATCTCGGCTGCCGTCGGCACGGGAACGACCTCGATACTCACCCCGCGTGTGGCGAGCTCCCTTGCCGTTTGGTGGAGCGTGATTTGAGAGAAGGCGAAAAGCGAGTCGGGGGTGAATGTGGCTCCGGACTTGTGCCGGATCACAAAGACCAGTCGGCGAGGTGTGAAGTCCTGGGCCAGTCTGATTCTCCTGTTGCTGTCCCGTGCGACCCGGCGGACGAACTGGCTGCGCGCCTCGGGTGAGTTGATGAGAAGTTCGACGGCGACCTGTGCTTGTCCGAGGAGGTGGCTGAAGGAGCCCGAGGAGCCGGACTGTTTGACCAGAACAAGGGTTCCATCCGGAGTCAGCAGGTCGCAAATTTCGACCCGGTCGGTGCGCTTGAGGGGGTTGTTGATGAATTCGCCGTCGAGAAAAAGCCATTCGGGCCGGGCTTTCGAGACCGTTCGGTTGTAGGTGCGTTCGTTGGCGCCCTCGGGCCAGTGCGGCAGGCCGTACACGGCGGCATTGGTGAACATCTGTCGCAGGTTGTCTCGGACGGATTCGATGTAGTGGGCGCCGAGCTCGAACCAGTCTCCGTCCAGAAGGCAGTACGTCCGTGGCCCGAGAGAGACATCGGCCTGAATCCATTCCAGGGCGTGGGTGGTTGCCAACGGGATGGAAGATCTGGGCGACGGGTCGCGGTGCAGGGTCACCGTGCCGTCACGCAGAGCGGCGATACGGGTGCCGGGGCGGTGGATCCTGGCCCGGGTGAGGACGTACTCCAGGTCGAAGCCGTCGCAGAGGTAGGCCTCGGTGCTGCCGATGCAGGTCCGGTAAGCGGTGGCCTCGGCGTACGTCTCGTGCAGATCGAGGGGTACGGAGAACGAGATCCGTCCGTCGACGGGGGCGCCGAGCAGACGGTCGAGGGCGGCCTCTAGCGCGGTGCGGGTGACCGTGTCGGTGACCGGGACGATGTGGTCGACGAATTCCAGCTCGGGGTGTGGGACGTCGTCCTGGCGGACCCGGGTGATCGTGCGCAGGTCTTCGACCAGGTCGGCCGGCTCGATGCCGAGCGGGAGCCGCAGGCCGACGCCGCCATGGGCGGTGAAGGCCCGGCCGTTTGCATGGCGACTTCGGGTGAGCGGGACGTCGTCGAGGTGGCCGCCGAGGTGGCGGACCACCCGCGCTTGGTCGCGGATACCGAGTGCCGGGACCGAGGTGCCTGCGGCTACCAGGGAGATGTCGGTGCGCGGACGGCCGAGCGCTTTGGTGACGGCTCCGCTGATGTGCCTGGGGTCGATCACGCGGATGGCGAAGGAGAGGCCGAACCGCTTGTCCTTGAGGGCATCGGGAACCAGGCGATACCCGTTGCCGCAAGTCACGGCGTAGACCTGACCGTCGACGGCGAGGAGCAGCAGGGCTCCGGTGCGGCGGACGGGTTCGAAGACAGTGATCCCGGTGGTACGGGCGTTGGGGGCGCACCAGGTGTCGGCGGCCTCCTCCTTGCCGTACGTGAGGTAGATCGCGGGCACGCCGAGGACCACGGGGTCGTGCAGTTCGGCTCCCAGCCGGTCGAGCTGTTCATGGTCGAGGGCCTCGAACATCGCCTCGGGTGTCGGAGAGACGGTGGGAAGTCGATAGACGGTGCGGACTGCGGTGTTGGTGGCCATGCGAAGTTCTCCGAGCGTCTGCGGGGGCGATGCGGGAAGGCTGGTCGAAGCCTCACCCGTATGCACAGAACGATGACAGTAGGTTGTGTACGTTGTCAACGCAATGTTGGTGTTCTCGTGGTCGTGCTGCTGCGTGTACGGTGGCCGCATGTCGGACCAAGCTGCCCCCGCCACCGGCCCCCTCGTCACCGGATCAGAGATCGCGAGGCTGGCCGGCGTCACCCGCGCCGCCGTGTCCAACTGGCGACGCCGCTACGAGGACTTCCCCCCGCCCTCGGGAGGTGGGGCGAGCAGCCCTCTTTTCGCGCTTGCCGAAGTCCAGGCGTGGCTGGAGAAGCAGCGGAAAGGGCAGGAGGTCTCGGTCGAGGTCCAGCTCTGGCAGGAGCTGCGAGCCGCCTACGGAGAGGACATGATCGCTGGACTCGCCGATGTGGCCGAGCTGCTCTCCGAAGCGCACGGTCGACGGCTGCCGGAGCTGCGCCTGCCGCGAGAAGCTGTGGCCCGTGTCCGCTCACTCGCCGAAACCGAGCGGCCCGTTGACGTCGTGAACGCACTGACCGAACGTTTCGCCGACGCAGTACGACGCGCCGGGTCGGATCAGGTGACGTCCCCCCGCCTGGCCCTTGCCGTACGACACTTCGCTCCGCCGCTGCCGCCCGGGGCGACGGTCTTCGATCCTGCCTGCGGTATCGGTCTGTTGCTCTTCTCCGTCGCTGGGCAGACCGGGGTGCTCTGCCGCGGGCAGGAGGCCGATAGCGACTCCGCGCGGCTCGCCAGGCTCCGTGCCGCCCTGTCCTCGATGCCCGACACCCAGGTCGAGGGGGGCGACTCGCTCCGCGACGACCGATGGTCCGACCTCCGGGCCGAACTCGTGGTCTGTGATCCTCCGGTAGGTGTCACCGGATGGGGCCGCGAGGAACTCCTTCTCGATCCACGCTGGGAACTCGGCACCCCGTCCAAGGCGGAGGGCGAACTTGCCTGGCTGCAGCACGCCTACGCACACACTGCGCCGGGCGGGCATGTTGTGATCGTGCTGCCCGCCTCGGTCGCGTACCGCAAAGCCGGGCGAAGGATCAGGGCCGAGCTGGTCCGCAGGGGCATCCTCACCCAGGTTGTCGCCCTGCCGCCGGGCACGGCCTCCTCGCACGCCCTCCCCGTTCACCTCTGGACTCTGCGTCGTCCTGGGCCGGCCGACGTCTCTCCGGCCACGGTGCGAATGGTGGACCTCACCGCCAACGACCCCGACGGTAGCCTCGCCCCCCGCCCCGAGCAGATCGTGGACGTCCCTTCGATCAGTCTCCTCGACGACATGGTCGATCTCACCCCGGGCAGCCACCTCCAGGCCGTGCACCGCGACTACTCCGGCGAGTTCACGGCCCTCCGTGGCGATCTGGAGGAGCAGCTGCACCGGCTGGCCGCGCTGCTGCCTCAGCTGCGGCCCGGTACGGGGGCAGGCTCGCTCGACGGTGCCACGGCGGGCGTCGCCGAACTCCTCCGGGCCGGCCTCGTGACCTACGAAGGCCCGGAGCCGGTCTCCGCCAGCGACCAGCTCGACACCGATTACCTCCAGGGCTTCCTGCGCAGCCCGGCCAACACCCGCCGTGCCACCAGTGCCTCCGGCACCTACCGGCTGGAGGCCAAGGGCGCAAGGATTCCGCAGCTGGCCATCGAGGAACAGCGCCGCTACGGTGCGGCCTTCCGGGAGCTCACCGAATTCGAGGTGACGATGCGGGCCGTGTCCGAGCTCAGCCGCCGGCTTGCCGAGCTGGCTCGCGACGGACTTTCCAACGGCGCTCTGGCCCCGGAGGACTGAGGACATCCGGCGGGGCGGCTCCGGGAGGCGGAGCTGCCGCAATGCCGGGGCCCCGCAGCCCCGGAGCCACCCGTTCACACCTGGGTCGGCAAGAACTCGCTCGGTCTTCCGGTCCAGCTCACGTTCAGTGCCTCGCGCGCCCTGGTGCAGGCGACGAAGAGCAGGCAACGTTCGCGCAGAAGGTCGGCTTCGTGCTGCGGTGCGTCCGCCTCCAGCGGGGTGATCTCGCGGGCGAAGGGCACCGTTCCCTTCGTGACCCCGAGCACGGAGACCGCCCTGAACTCCAGCCCCTTCATGGCATGCATCGTGGCCAGCCGTACCCCTGGCGTCTCCGCGGCGACCTGCCCCTTCACCCGCACCACCGGGATCCCGGCGTCGTTCAGCCGAGACTCCGCCGCGTCCAGTGCCAGGTTGAACCGGGCGCACACTCCGATCTCGTGAGGTGCGAGCCCTTCACCGATCCAGGCCTGAACCCGATTCACGAGGGCGGCGTACTCCTCCTGCTGGGAGGCGTACCCGCCGGCCTCGGGCTGGCGGCCGCGCAGCAGCGAGCGGTATCCGGCCAAGGAGTCGGTTCCTTCGCCTTCCAGTGCGTCGACGCTGACCGGTGCGAGCAGCCGCGCCGACCAGACCAGGATTTCCTCGGTGGAGCGGTAGTTGAGACGCAGCCGGAAGCTGCGGCCGGCGGTGGCGATCCCCAGCGAGCCGAGCGACACCCGTGAGTCGTAGATCCGCTGGTGGGGGTCGCCGGTGAGGAACAGATCGTCGGGGCCGGGGGAGACGGCGGCCCGGAGCACCCGCCACTGTGCGGGGTGCAGGTCCTGTGCCTCGTCCACCACGACATGGTCGTACGGGGCCGGGCCGACGGCGAGCAGGTCAGCCGCCCGGGCACAGACCCGCAGGTGGGTGGTGGCACCGCGCTCGAGCAGCAGCTTCTCGAACCACTCGACGCCGTTCCATACGAGCCCGCGCCTGGCCGCTCCGAGGCCGGTGCCGCGTCCGCGCCGGCTCGCCGCGAGATAGCCGTCCAGATCACGGATGTCCTGGCCGAGCACCACGTGACGGTACTCCTGCGCCAGGAAACGGGCCTGGAACGGCAGGTCCAGCTGCTTGGCCGTCTTCTCCCAGAGCTGCCGCTGGTCGCGGTCGCCCACCGGCTTCGGGATGACGCCGGTGTGCTGCCGCACCACGCCGTTGGCATAAGCGTCGACGGTCGTGACATCGACCCGTGAGAGGAGGAGTTCGTCGCCTTGGAGGAGAAGACCGAGCATGTCGCGCAGTCCGGCGGCCAGCGCGTTGGTGTACGTCGTCAGCAGGATCCGGCTGTCCGGCGACCGTTCCAGCAGGTGCCGGACCCGGTGGAGCGCGGCCACGGTCTTCCCCGTCCCCGGGCCGCCGGTAACCTGCACCGGACCGCCGTACGAGGTGCGGTGGGCGACCCGCCGCTGGGAAGGGTGCAGGAAGACCCGCCAGGCCGCGAACGGTTTCGCCAGGATCTCCTCCAGCTCTTGCGGACCGGTGACGAGGCGAATCCGTGCGGTGGTGTTGCTGATGACGGTGGCCAGGTCCTCGTCCGGCTCGGGCGGCGCGTTCGCCGGGCGGCGCACAGCCACCACGTCCCGGTAGACCTCCTCCGGCGAGAATCCTTCCGTGAGGTACTGGAGGACCTCCAGCTGGTCCTCGGGCAGCAGCGTAGCGAACGCCTCCAGCTGCGCCTTGTCCGCCATCGAGCGCGCCGCGCGCAACACCTGCGCGTCGATGCCCAGTTCGCGCAAGACTCCGTCGGAGACCCCGGAGAACAGCAGCTTCGGCGCCTTGCGGGAGGCCGTCTCGTACAGCGGTGTCAGCTCGTCCAGTGCGACCGCGTCGCGTACCTCCAGGCCGCGGGTGGCGCTGTTCGTGCTGTACAGGCGCTTCGCCGCCCAGGTGTACGCGTCGTCGTGCGGCAGCACATGGACGAGGAGGAAGAGATCGCTGCCGTCGTCCGGCGCGAGGACCACGCCGCGCCAGAAGTCGGTGATCCGTATGGTGCGCATCCGCCGGTCACGGGTGTTCTCCACGGACTCCAGATGCAGACCTTTGTCAGCGTTGAGCTCGGCCACGGTCAGAGCCTGAAACTTCGTCATGGCCTTGCGGACACCGGCTCTGACCGGCTTCTCCAGGGTGTCGAATCCGTCCCAGAAGCTCTGGGCGAAGGCGAGTCGGGGCATGGGCCGTTGGCCCCCTCTCCGTGAGTGTCAGGCGATGGGCCCGGCCAGGCGGGCGGCGAGGTCCCGGAAGGTTTGCAGCAGTCCCGCGGGTTCCGAGGTGAGGTCGAGACTGTGCTGGTGGAGTCGGAGACCGCCGGTGCCGCGCACCTCGGTCGTCCGCTTGGGCAAGCGGCCCGCCGCGTACACGAGATGCGCCTCGCGCAGGCCGAGCACGGTGGCGTAGGCGAGCGCTTGGTACAGGTCGGAGTTCGGGTAGCCGTGGGCCCGGCGAGACTTCTCGGTCTTGTACTTGGCGTCGACGACGGCGACAGGTGTACGGCTGTCCACGCCGTACACCACCAGATCTGGCTTCATCCGAATCTGGCCGTCCGGGTCGAGAGCGTGTACGTCCTGCAGCCGCGCCGTCAGGCCGTACTCCCGGAGGGCTTCGCGCAGAGCGACCGTCACGAAGTCCTCGAAGAGCTGGTTCATGTCGAGCAGGAAGCCGTCCAGGGCAAGCGGGCCGGCCCGGTGCTCCGGCGAAGTGGAGCGCAGTACGGCCTCGGCGAGCCGCAGGGCGGGCTGATAGCGGGAGTTGAGACGGGACGGCCGCCAGCGTGGCAGGCCCTGGCCGCTGACCAGCGAACCGGCGTCCGCGAGGCGGATTCGCTGGTGGGCGAGACGGCGCCGAACCGGCCCAGGCACGGAGGGCAGCCGCAGCAGCCGTTCCACCGCGGCGCGCAGTATGCGGTTCTCGGCGATGTCGGCGGTGTACGCGTCGTAGGCGATCTCGGCGGGCGGCATGCGGCCGAAGTGGAGCCGGATCTGCTCGGCCTCCCGCAGTCGGCCCCGTACCACCATCGCGGACTCCGCCACCTCCCGGTAGCCCTGGAGGACCCCCTGCCGCAGCGCGACGTTGATCTGCCGTTCCACCGCGTACGCGAGCGCGGGTACCACCTCGTCGTGCGCGCCGGTGCTGACTGTGCCCTCACGGCTGTCGCGCCAGGCGCTGCCCGGGTCGAGGCTGAAACCGAGCAGGAAGAACAGCCGCCCCACTGGTGTCTTGGGCGCGATCCGCAGGACCGTCCCGCCCGGCAGCCGGACCGCGCCGATGTGGTGGCCCGCACGCAGTCTCCAGTGTCCGGGTCGCTCGGGGTCCGGCGCGGCGGTGTCGAGGAACCGCGCCGCGACCAGGGCCCGCCCGGTGGCCGCTTCCAGCGGTACGGACAAGGCGGCGCCGTACTCCCGCAGTGTGATCTCGCCCGGGATGTAACTGCATGCTGGGCCCGCGCCGTCAGGCGCATTGCCGTCAGCGGTCGGGACGTCGCCGTGCGTCAGGGCGGTGGGGCCCGCCGCGCTCCCGCTCATGACCGCCGGTTCCGCTCGCGTAGCGCGTTCAGGCCGTAGCGGGCATCGACGTCGATGCCCTCGCCGTAGTGGTGCTCCTCAAGCAGGGGGAGGATCTTGGTACGCCAGGTCCGGTCGAGGCCGCCCTCACGGTATACGCCGGGCTTCATCAGGTAGGACGGGCCGATGGCGAACTCGGGATCGTCGATCGCCGTGTTGAGGGCATCGAGCAGGCGGGCCGGCTCGGGGTCCTTGCCCTCGCGCTTCAGCCAGCGGCTGAGGAGACCGGCAGTGGGCTCCACGCGGGGGGAGAGCTCCACGAAGGCGAAACGACGCCGCATCGCCGCGTCCACCAGCGCGATCGATCGGTCCGCGGTGTTCATGGTGCCGATCACGTACAGGTTCGGCGGCAGCCCGAAATCGTCCCCGGAGTAGGTGAGTCGCACCGAGCGCTTGCGGTACTCCAGGAGGAAGTACAGCTCGCCGAAGACCTTCGCCAGATTGGCACGGTTTATCTCGTCGATGATCAGGAAGTGCGGTACGTGCCGGTTGCCCTCCCGCGAGGCGGTGTCGGCGAGCTCCCGTAGTGGTCCCGCCGTCAGCCGGAAGGCGACCTCCCGTGTCTCGGGGTCCTCGACCGGACGGAAACCCTCGAAAAAGTCCTCGTACGCGTAAGACGGGTGAAATTGGACAATCTTGACCTGCTCAGGGCCGCCGCCGAAGTACTCGGCCAGCTTCAGCGCCAGATACGTCTTTCCTGTGCCGGGCGGACCGTAGAGAACCATCTGTCGGTCGTCGATCAGGAGTTCGCGCAGCTCGTCGAGAAAGGAACGGTCGTGGACCAGGAGCTTGCGGGCGAACTCGTCGGTGACCTCGGGGAAGGCCAGGAGGCGCTGTTCGGAGGATTCGAGGACCTGCCCAGCCTGCTCCGGCGCCGTCTCCGGGTCGCCGGTGAGCGCGGTGAGCTGTTCCAGAACGGGGGTCAGGTCGACCACGTCGTGCTGGGCGGAGAGCTTCTGCTGCACCCCCTCCGGCAGTTCCTCGTACGGATGGGCGGTCTCTTGCCAGGCCACCGGGCGCCGGAGGTTGGAGAGACCGCCGGGGGAGCCCGACTGCACCAGGTCGCCGGTGATCCGCCCGAGGTGGAGCAGGCCGTCGCTGAGGGTGGCGACGGTGTCGCCGATCCGCATCTGGGTGAAGAAGGCGTGCAGTTCGTCGACGAGACCGCGCTTCTGGTGGTAGGTCGCCGAGCCCTCGTAGCCGTCCTCGACGAAGCGGCGCAGCACGCTCTTGGTCGGGTCGGGCTCGTCCACCTGCGGCAGGTGGGGTGCGTCGAGCGAGACGAAGCCTTCCTTCAGCCAGACCCGGCGGACCAGGTTGTGGCCGGAGACGTTGTTCCCCCGCACCAGCCATGCCTTCTGCGGGGCCCGCCAGCTCTGCGGCAGGAAGTCGCCCAGACGGTGTCCGTCCTCGGTGCTGCGCCAGGTGCCGGGGCCTGTGGCCGCGTAGCCGAGAACCAAGGAGGCCGCGGCGGACGGCGAGTTGCACACTATGTCGTGGGACGTCGTCCAGGCGCTGGGGCGGGGCCCGTCGGCGAGCGTTCCCTTCTCCCGCAGTCCGGAACGGTGTCGGCGCGCGGAGTCGCTCAGCCCCGGCCAGTCCCGTGCAGACACCGCTGAACCTGCGGTCACCAGGAACTTGTGCGACCCGTTGTCGCCGGGCTCGGCGAGCAGGAAGCCGCAAGCCTCCCCGGCGTCCTCGGGCAGAGCGATCCGGAAGTCCGGGAAGCCGGGAAGACGTTCGGGGAGCTGCGGCATGGGGACCTTCCGGGGCGCGGGTGCTTCAAGTGGCACGGAGTAGTCCCAGCCTACGTGTTGACGGTGTCAATCGGTATGTTCGTTGTGCTGGATGCTCACCACGCGCGGTCGGCTACCGGCGCTCGGGGAACACCTGGGCGCTGTCCCGCTGCTTGCGCGCCTCCGGGGCAGGTGCCTGCGAGTGCCCGGCGAGCTCGTTCAGTTTCATGTGCAGCGCGTCCTGGGCGGCGTAGTCCCCGCGGGAGGCTGCAGCGCGCAGGTCGTCCCAGGCGGTCAGGACGGGACGGCGTACGGACTCCGGGAAGCGACCGAGCTCGGCGTCGTGGGCGGCGAGCATGGACCGCCAGGTGGTCGTGTCGAGCAGCCGCCACAGGCTGCGGGCGTGCTCCGTCGCTGCCCGCATCGCCGGCAGATCCAGCCGCTCGCGTGCCGCGTCCAGAGCGCGCCGGGCATCGGCCAGTTCTTCGGCCGGCGTGCCGAGGCGCAGCTCCCGGCCCCGGCGTGCGGCGATGGACGCATTGGCCGACCAGCCGCGGGCGTCCCGGCACGTCTCCACCGTGTCGCGAGCCTCGTCGAGGAGTCCGTCGAGGGACCGGCCGAGGGGCTCGCCGCGCACGATCGCGGTGAGCTGCTCTGTCAGTTCGGTGAAGACGCCGTGCTCTGCTGCCGTCAGCCCGTCGCCAAAATGGGCGTCATGGGTACGGATCACGTCGAGGAGCCGAGAGGCGTCGCGGCCGATGCCATCGGCGACTGCGCTGCGACGCAGCCGCGCGCCCAGCTCCTCGCCGTCGCCGATGCGGTAGGCGAGGTTCACGGTGCGGTTCTCGTCCAGTTGTACCCGGAGTGTGAGCCGCTCGACGCTGTCGGTGCTCCTGCCGAAGACATGCGTGTGCTCCCCGCAGAACTCGTTGCGGGCGTGGGACTTCTCGTGCGGTCCTTCGACGATCCGGAAGGTCAGCGCCGTGGTGCCGTCCGGCCTGATCTGAAGGTTCTCGATGTTCTGCCAGTCGGTCGGATACTGCGTTCCGGCGGTGAAGAGGACCGCGACGGTGCCGTCGTCGAGTGCCAGACCCAGGTTCTGGGCGGTGACCTGCTCCGGCTGGTCGGTCTGGAACAGTGCGTCACAAGCCGAACACGCTGTCAGACCGGCGGCGTTGACCATGTGGCACCGGGGACACTTCAGGCCACCGGCGTCCAGCGGCTCGTCGCAGTCCTGGCACACGGTGGCCGAGGCCGAGTTTTCCGGGCAGCCGCAGTGCGGGCATGATGCTCGGGACGCGACGGGGGCAGCCGCCCGCAGTCCGGAAAGGTCGGTGGCGCAGACCGGACAGCTCGTGGTCCCTTCGGCGGCGGGCACGTGGCAGCCGGGGCAGTCGACCGTCGCCGTGCCGAGCAGGGAGGTGCCGCAGTCGGGGCAGGCGCCCTCGGTGAGCGGGATTCCGGTGGTCAGGCACGGCTCGGAGGGGCAGGCGAGAGCGGACGCGAGCCCGGCCTCGATCCCGGCGCCCAGCGCGACGGCGGACATGGGGTCGATTCCGCTGTGCACCTTCCCCTCGCCGAACAGTTCGGCCAGACGGCGGCGGACCAGGGGGATGCGGGTCGAGCCGCCGACGAGCAGGACCTTGTCGATGTCCGCGGTCGTCCTGGACGCGTCGCGCAACACGCCACGGGTGAGCTCCAGCGTGCGGTCGATCTGGGCGCCGATCAGCTCCTCGAAGTCGTCGCGGGTGACCTTTCCCGTCCACGAGCCGCCGTTCTTTCCGAGCGGCGCGAGGATGATCTCCGCTGTGGTGACATCCGAGAGTTCGATCTTGGTGCGTTCGGCGGCGGCGCGGATGCGTGCCGCGTCGCCGGTCCCGGAGAGGTCCCGGTCGACGAGCCGCTTGTCGATGAGCATCCGGCACAGCGCGGAGTCGAAGTCGGCCCCGCCGAGCGACTTGTCCCCGCCGAGCTGGTACACCTGGAAGTATCCCGACCCGATGACCAACAGGGATACGTCGAAGGTACCGCCGCCGAGGTCGTACACGAGCACCGAGCACATGTCGTCTTCATCCTCGACGAGGCGCTCCACCCCGAAGGCGTGGGCTGCCGCGGTGGGTTCGGGCAGGATCCGTGCGACGGTGAAGCCCGCAAGCTCCCCGGCTTCCCGCACCGCTGCGTACTGCGGTTCCGTGAAGTACGCCGGGACGGTGATCACGGCGCGTGGGAAGGGCTCGCCGGCGATGTTCTCGGCGTCCGTGCGCAGCCGTCGCAGCAGGATCGCCGAGATCTGCACGGGCGTCAGCCAGTGGGCGCCGAGCTGGATCTCGATCCCGCCGTCCATGGACTTCCGTACCGGCGGTGCGTCCGCAGGACGCTCGTCGAGCAGTCGCTGAACGTCGGCATCGGCATGTCGGCGACCGATAAGCCGCTTCACCTCGGTGATCACGGAGCCGGGGAGATGGTCGCGCACGCCGAGTGCCTCGCTGCCCACCAGGAGGGATCCGTCGGCGCCGGTACCGACGGCGGACACCGTGGCCTGCTCGCCGTGGCGGTTGGGGAGGACCACCGGCGAGCCGCCGTCCATCCAGACGGTGACCGAGTTGGTGGTGCCGAGATCGATTCCGAGTGTGCGGTACGGCATGACGTGACCTTCGGGTGGCAGGGACGGGAAGGGGGGTGCGGAGCGGGTTCAACGGCGATGCTTGGAAGCCTTGCGAGGCAGCGGATGCCGGCGCCGGGCGCGGCTGGTGCGGCGTGGCTGGTTCCGGCGCTCCCGCGTGGCTTCGTCGTCGGAGGTCCTGACGGGTGCCTCCTGCTCGGCGGGCCCGGGCCCGGCCACGGCCAGGACGACATCGGCACGGCGCAGGAGGTCGGTGCCGTGCCGGAAGCCGGTGACGGTCTCCCGCAGGACGGTTCCCTCGGGGGCGGTCGGATGCGGTTCGACGCCCGTCGCCCGTGTCTCCACCGGGTCGGGGATCTTCCCGACGAGGTCCATCGGATGGACCCCGTGGCGGGCGAGTTCGGCCCGGAGCATCCGGTGGGCGGCGTCCGTCTGCTGTTGCACGGCGGCTGCGATCTGTCCGGTCCGGCCTGCTCCGGGGCGGCCGAGCTGCTCGGACCGGTGCGCCGTGTCGGCCAGGAGATCGTCGAGCGGCAGCAACGCGGCGAGAAGGTCGGTCAAACGGGCCGCGGTCTCCTCGCGTTTGCGGGAGAGAGCTGCGACGCGGACACGCAGCTTGCGCAGCTCGTCATCGGGGCCGGGCGGAGGGGTGGTCACTTGGGTGCGGGACCTTTCGGAGCGGCGGACGCCGGGAGCGGAGGAGTGAGCAGTTCGCTGACGAGGGCATCGCCCGGGGTGCGGGCCGCGTCGTGAGCGGCCTTCAGGGCGCGCTCGCGGTCCTTGTCCCGTGCGCGGCGGGCCCGGGAGACCGCCACGCCCGCCGCCTTCGCGAGGTCTCCCTGGCTAATGCCCGGCGGGGCGTACGGGAGGAGCTCGAACACGGTGGGGCCGAACGAGGGCATCGGTGTGCGGGGGCGCGCGGTCACAGGGTCTCCTGGATGTACGGCGGGTCGTCCGAATCCGATGCTCCAGGTGAGTCGAAGAGCCCGGGAAACATCATCGGGCCGAGCGGGAGGGAGGTCTGCCTGCCGGTCTCCAACCCAAGTGCGGAAGCTGCGCGTTCGTCGCGTACGGCACCGGCGTGCTCGCCGTCGGCGCGGCGGGCGCGGGCGCGCCGGTGGTATGCGACGGCGAGGAGCTGGTCGTACGTTGAGCAGCGGCCCGGGGTGATCAGCAGCCCGACCTGGAGGGCGATCAGTTCGGACCAGCGTCCGGTATCGACCAGGTCCCCGGCGAATGGCACGACGATCTCCAGTGCCTGCCGCTCCGCTTCGGCCCCGGTGAGCTGCGCGAAGGACGCTGAGGCGGAGAGCAGTAGGGGCACCTGCCGCGTGTAGTCGCCGGACAGTGCTCCGAGCTGCCTGACGGCCGTGTCGCGCAGGAGGAGCGCGACGTCACCGTCGTCGGCCTGATCTCCCCGCTGGTTCTCGAAGGGGCGGACCTCCCGCAGTTGCCGCAAGATTCGACGAGCCTCGCTCCTTTTCCCGTCGAGCGCTCTCCGCACGGTCCGTTCGATCATCCGGTCGTGGTACCAGGAGTACACCTCGTGCAGATTCTCGGCCGGGCTCCCCGCACGGAACCCGCGGTGCAGAAGTTTCCCGACACGTTGCAGGCCGGGCTGTTTGCCCGGCCTGTCTCCTGTGACGACGGAAGCGATGTCGTCGAGATCCAGCGCGTCCAACGCGTCCTGTGCCACCGGATCGTCGGGGCGTACGCACAGCGCCCGCTGGAAGCGGGCACGGCCCTGATTCCTGTCCTTCTTCCTCAGTGCTTCGGTGCCGCGCCGGACCAGGGCGGCTGCCAGCTCCTTGGCGAGGTCGGTGTCATCGGGAGCGAGCGCGTGCGCGGACTCCAGCCAGACGATGCGCTGGACGAGCGTGGCCCGCTGATAGCCGTTGCCGTTCCGGCCGGCGCTCAGTCCGGCTTTCCGGGCCATCTCGTGGTGGCTTCGGTCGAGCACGAGGCCGAGGCGGGCGGCCGAGGTGAGGTCGGCGAGGGTGTTCTGCCAGTCGTCCTTCGTGAACCGGTCGTGGGCTCTGGCGGCCAATGCTCCGGCGAGGTGGGGCGCGCAGGCCCGGTGGGTGTCGGAGTCGGCCTGCCAGGTGGCGGGTTCGCCGTGACGGCGGGTGTACGCGGTCAGCAGGGCGCGGTGTTCACCGAACTCGTCCAAGTACTCAGCGGCCATATGTACGGTGACGGGTGAACCGTGTACGGGCCGGCCGCCGAACAGCAAGCCCAGGCACGGGGGAGCGGTGGCGGAGGTGGGTGGTTGCCAGGTGTCGACGTCGCACCGGCAGCCCAGACCGCCGAACCAGTCCTCGTCCCAGAGGCCGTACTGTTCGTTGTCGCACTGGCCGAAGCGTTCTTCGGTCCGGAGATAGGCGAGCTTGCCGCGCACGAGCTCGCCGCCGTATTCGTTCACCTCGACGTTCCATGCGGTGTCCCAGCCGACTAGGACGTCATGGCCGTGTTGTTCGTCGGCAGAGCGGAGCGCCGTACGGATCCTGGCTGTCAGGGTGGCGCACGCGGAACGCCACTCTTCTGCACTGAGGGACGATCCTCGCCGGGCGGTCACCATGTCTTCGAAGCAGAGCGGATCCCCGTCGTCGAGCAGCAGGTGCCAGACGGCGATGACGAAGACCGCATGAGCCGGGTCAACCTTCTCGCTCCGGGCGAGCGACCTCAGCGCGCCGACTGCCAGAGCGTGTACCACCGCCGTGCGGCGGTTCCCGGACGGGTCGGGGATGGCGTCGAGCACCTCGCCGAGCGCGCCTTGGCGGGCCGCTTGCCACACCAGGCGCCACAACGCGTGTGCCGGGCAGCAGAGGCAGGGCGTTTCGCCGGACGTGGCGTCCGGAGCGTCCAGTACGGTGCGGACGTCGCAGTCGCAGCCTTGGTCGCAGGGCTGGTCCTCGCCGCTCGTGGGTGGAGTGGTGCCGAACACCGCAAGCCAGCGCTGGACCGCCTCGGGCCAGTTGCCGGCGCGTTCGGCCAGGAGGGCGCGCAGTGCGTCGTAGGAGGCCCGGTCCTCCACGGTGAGGTCGGGAAGGTCTGTGGAGATCCGGTCCATCAGGTTGAGCGTGCGCGCGAAATCACCCGTGCCGTAGGCGTCTTCGGCCTGACGAAGTATGCGGGTGGTGTCGGTGGTGTTCAAGCAGGTCCCCCATGTGCACGTGGTGCGCGGTTGACCTTATGTGTTGTCTGTTGGCTCGGTCAACGGATCGTCAGATACCGGACAGTGTGGCCAGTTCCGCCCGTTCTGGCGTGCCGCCCGGTGGGTGTGGGGCGATCTCCCAGTGGTCGGCGAGGAGGGTGACGAGGGCCAGGTCGGGCCACGGCCGCCGGTGGCGAGGTCGGGGTCCTCGGCGGCGGTTCAGGGGGAGGTGGTCGCCACGTGCGTCGGAGACCTCGATCGGGAGGCTGCAGGGTTGGGGCAACAGGGTGTAGATCCACGTAAGGGCTCCAAGGGCGTTATGTGTCCTGCGTTCTCTGTCGGTAGCGACGGGTGGGGCAAACTCGTGGGGTGGGCGTCGGAGCGCTGAGACGCCGATGGGTGCCGTTCGCCTTCACAGCAACGGCACTCCTCGCGTTGTCCGGACGTCAGTCGCCCTGGCGGGCCGGGTGGCGCGGACCCTGCCCCGGGGGCGGGGTGAGCGTGGACCGGTAGGCGCCGGAGCCGCTCTCGTCGAGCGGGGTCTCCAGGGTGAGGCCGGCGGCGGCCATGCGGTCGTACTCGGCAAGGATCAGGTCCTTGGTGCGGTAGGTGCCATAAGCCGCTTCGTCCTTGCGCTTCACGATGGGGAAGGTGTCGAGGATGTACGACACATCGTCGCGAGTGATGTCGTAGAGGTGGAAGAAGAGGGCATCGAGTTCGGCACGGATGAGAGTGCGGCGGGCATCATCCCAGCGGAAGGGGGTGCCGGTGTCTCCAAGGTCACGGGCGAAGTGGGTCATATCGTGGGCGGTGTAGGTGAGTTCGAGAACACGGGGAGCAACGAAGGCGACCAATGGGGTAATTCTGGACGGCGCGGGGACGGGGATCTGCTGGGACGTTCCCTGGGGGATGCTTGGTTGGGTAAGGCTGTTGCGCAGCGCAAAGTCGTACGCGAAAGAGTTGTACGCAGCTGACAGGAGCGTCAGCGATTCAGCATCGGGGCCAGCTGAGATGATCCATCCGTAGGAAGCCGGGCCCCAGGGAATCAGTGCTGCGATCTGGGTGCGGTCGTCGGTGCTCCGGGCCACACGGCGGTGCCCCAGTAGGGCAGAGGTGCACGTGAAATGCCTGCGGCCCAGGCGGACGTTAGCATCCGCGGGAGTGACCCAATACTGAGGCTGTACCACGAAGTCCGGGTCGCCCAGTTCGGTGTTGGACACTTCCTCCTTGCCGATCGAGTCAGCGAAGCGGTGACTGAACTGATGCCCCATGCGCCCTTCGTACAGCGGCAGGAGTCGGTCTTCCCCACGCACCAGCACGTTCCCGTCCAGGTGCCAGCCATCCGAGAGCATCGACTCGAGCGTCTCGCCATTGGCGGCCGAGGGCCGGAAGAGGTGGGAGTCGTGGGACATGTTGAACAGGCCCTGCATGAATGACACGCCCCAGGGGTTTCCGTTCGTCCTGTCCGACTCCTTGAGGAGGACCGGAACCCGGCGGTAGATGCCGAGGGTGATCTCGGCGTCGCGGCGGGAGCGGAAGACGGGGCAGGTGCCCGTGTTGGGGTTGAGGAGGGTGATTTCCTCGGGGCTGAGGGTGAAGACTTTGTCGGGGGCCTCCAGCTCCGCCGGGTCATGGACGAAGAAGGCGAATCGGGCGGATGGTTCACGCAGGGAGCGGCCTGCGAGGGACAGCAGGCAGAATTTCATGCGAGAGTCCACCGCCGGGAAGAGACCGCTTCGGTTCTCGAAGTCGAACAGCGCCGCCAGTGACCCCGCCGACACCAGGTCCTTGAAGAAGTACTGCGTCCGCGCGTCCGTCGCGATACCCGTCGGCACGATGACACCGGTGCGCCCTCGATCACCGGTCAGGATGCGGTCGGCCTCAGCGAACAGTGCGTACAGGTTCAGGTTGCCCTGCCCTGCGAGGGGATAGCGGCGAGAGTTGCGCAGGAAGTGGCTCGCACCCAGCACTGTGCGCTTTGCCGCCTCATGCTCGTTGTATAGATCCACCGTGTCCGGATCGTCCTTGAGCTCCTCGATCTTCTTCTTCCGCGCGGCCGTATTGTTCGTGGCTGCGATCTCCGGCGCCCGCACCGCGAAGAACTCGACCTCCGGAAGATTCACGCTGTCCCACGGCGGATTCCCCACCACCGCGTCGAACCCGCCGGCCCACCCCGTCGCCGGATCGACGCCCGCCCCCGACTCCGGGACGGCGAACACCTCCGGGAACTCCAGGTGCCAGTGGAAGAACCGGTACCGCTCGCTCAGTGCGAGCACCTCCGTCAGCGTCGCGTCGTTCACCGCCGCCGTGTCGCCGGCGAGCAGGCCCCGAACGACGTCGTGCGTCGGCGCCTCCGGCGCTCCCGGCCACTTCGGCCAGACGAAGGCGGCACACCACGCGTCTGCCGTTTCACGGTCGCGCGTGTACGCGGCGGAGGTCACGTAATCCTCGTACGCCGCCTGCTGGGCGTGGACCTCGACGAGGTCCTCGGACGGAGCGTTGGTGATGCGGCTGAGCTGAGCCGCGAGACGTGCGTTGCTGGGGACCGTGACCTCGGACTCGGCGAACAGGTCGCCTTGGCCGCCGCGTTGCGCCTTGTTGCGCTTCTTGAGCGCGGCCGCGTACTTCTTGTCGTCGCCTTCGATCGCGTCGAACGCTTCGTCGGGTACTCCGCCCGCGAGGAGTGACGGCGTCGTGCCGAGCAGTGCGTTGCCGTACCGGACATGCGCGTCCAGGAACCCGAGTGCCTTTCCCGGCTCCATCGCCTCCAGCCACAGCGACACCTTCGCCAGTTCCACCGCCATGGGATTAAGGTCGACGCCGTAGATGCACCGCGCCACGACCTCCCGCAGCGCGTGCCGTACCGCGTCCACGGTCGGCTCCGGATTGCGCTCGCGCACCGCCGCGACCCGCTTCGCGATCCGTCGTGCCGAGGCGACCAGGAAGTGCCCGGAACCGCACGCCGGGTCGCACACCGTCAGGCCGAGCAGCTCCGCGACGATGTCGTCCGTCGGATCGTGATGCCCGCCCGCCGAGGCGCGCTGCTCGCCGCGCTTGACCGCGTCGTCTATGACCGGATCGAGGGTGGTGTCGAGGAGGCACTCGATCAGCGACGAGGGGGTGTAGTAGCTGCCTGTCGTCTTCCGGCTGTTGCCCGCCACTTCGACCAGCTCGAACGACCGGTCCGTCGCCGAGTGCTTCGGCTCCAGTTCGAGCAGCGACTCGTACACCGAGCCGAGCTCCTCCGCGTCCAGGTGCCGGTAGTCGACGGCGCGCCAGCGCCGCGCCCCCGGGTCATGGACCTGAGCCAGGTACCCGACGGCCTTGAGCAGCGACTCGTTGGAGAGCTTCAGCCCGTCCAGCGGCTTGTCCGCCTCCGTGCGCGAGAACAGTCCGCCGAGACCGGGCAGGCCCAGCTCGGGCCGGCCGCCTTCCGCGCCGAGCGAGTCGAGGACCAGGCGCAGCGCCTCGTACTGGTCACCGTGCGCGGTGCCCTGGCGCCGCCGGGCCCGCCGACGCAGCCGGTCCGAGGAGAAGTACCGGGTGTACGCGGCCCGCGCCCCCTTGTCCGCTGCCGGGTCGAGGAGCGCGTCCCGGTCCTCGGCGACGAAGACGAAGAGGAGCCGGTAGACGAGCCGGAGGAGCGCCGCCTGCAGCGCCTTCGGGTCGGTGTCCTCGCGCAACTGACCGTTGTCCGGATGCCGCAGGAACCCCGTTCCGAGCACGGTCAGCGCCTGCTGAACGCCGAGCCGCAGCTGGTCCAGGGCGCGGGCGCCGGAGGTGACGGCTTCGGTCCGCCACTTCTCCAGCCAACAGCCGGACGGCGCCGCCCCCTCCGCCACCTCGAAACGCGACGCGTGCAGCACGCAGTACAGCAGCACGAACTCGCTGAACAGTTCACCGCCGAAGATCGCCTCCAGGTCGAACTCGACGTACGCGGCCGTCGCGAACGACGACGAGTCGCGAAGCAGCCGCAGCGTTCGACCGTTGGTGAGGACCGCCCACACATGGGCCTCGGTCCGGTTGAGGCAGTCCTGGACGAGGGACTGCGGCGGCACCTGCCCGGCCGCCGGCCGCTTGTCCGGTTCCTGGTTCCAGGGGATCAGGTGGAGCAGCGCGGGCCCGTGCCGGTGCGAGACACGGAACCGTGTCTCCGTGTCGGCGTCGGCGGGGATGCCCTCCGGGCCGATCTCCGTCAGCGCCCCGAAGTCCAGCTTGCGGAAGAGCTGGGAGAGCCAGTCGGAGGAGGCCCGGCCGGTCGGGTCGGCGGCGGGCGCGCCGGTCTTCGGATCGGTGGGCAGCGCGGCACGCAGCTCGCGCCAGAGCGGCTTGAGGTACTCCCAGGCGCGCTCCGCCTCGTCGCGGACGGCGACCGAGCCCGGCAGCCCGTAGTCCGCGGACTTGGTGCCCGGCAGGTTCCGTGCCTCGGCGATGCGCACGAGCATGTCGCCGGGGAGCAGCCCGCCGATGGTGGTGACGGCGGTGAAGACCGGTGCGGTGCGGGTGGCGGCGGACATCAGGCTTCGGCTCCGGTCACGAGAGGGGCGGATACGGCGGCGGGCTGCTGCGGCAGATACACGTACACACCGAGGATGTCGGCGGGCTCCTGCGGGACGACCTTCAGGCCGCGGACGATCTCTGCGCGGTCGCTGGTGTCAGCCTTCCGTACCCGGCGGTGCGAAGCGTCGAGGTCGGCGGCGAGGGCGGCACCGTACTCGGTGATGTGGCCGGTCAGCTCGGGCAGCCCGTCCAGGGTGCGGGTGATCTGGTTGCGGGCCAGCTGCTCGTGGGTGTTCGTGGCGGCCCGTGCCCCGAGGAGCGCCGCTGCCGCGTCGTCGTCGAGCCAGCGGGCCCGGGACGGCAGGCCCTCGAAGGCGAGCAGCCGGGCGTCCTCGGCGACGATCTGCCGCTCCCCGGTGCGGGACGGCAACGTCAGGTGGAAGCGGTAGCGGACCAGGAGCAGGGTGGTGCGGATGGTGACCGCGTCCGTGGTGACGACGCCGCAGCGGCGGGCCGGGCGCGGGCCCGGAGTGTTCGCGTCGAGGGCCGAGTCGAGGACGTACGAGGCGAGGGCGCCCACCGCCGGGTCGGTGCGGACCAGGGCCGCCTCGCCGCGCCCGATCGCCGGGGAGGTGCGGAACGGGATCTCCCGGTCCTCCTCCACGATCCGTCCGCCGAGGACCGCCGCGAGACCGTCGCGCACACCGGCCGGCGTACCGCCGACCTGCGCGGCGAAGTCGCCGGAGCCGTCGCGGGGGACACGGACCTGGGCGTCGAGGTCGCGCAGCGCCTCCAGAACGAAGGCGCGGACCTCCTCGGAGCCGCCGAGCGCGGCCCGTACGGCGGTGACCTCGCGGGCCACCTCCTCCGGGTGGATGGCGCGCTGCGCGTACTTCGAGCGGGAGGTCCGCTCGCGTTCGGCGGCCGAGTTCCACTCCCGTTCCATCCGGTCCAGGGACTCCTGGTGGCCGTCGAGGTCGAAGAGCCCTTCCTGGGTACCCTGCCTGCCGTGCAGGAGCAGCCATTCGACCACCGCGTCGGTAACGCCCGAGGCCGTCTCGTCCGGGACGGATACCGAGATGCCGAGGTCCTTCTTGATCTGGCGGTGCTTGGCGAAGAGGACTTCGAGGACCTTGCCGTCGATGCCGTTGTCCTCGCCGAACATGGTGATCACACGGACCTGGTCGCGCTTCTGTCCGTACCGGTCGACGCGGCCCTCCCGCTGGTCGTGCCGGGTCGGGTTCCACGCCAGGTCGTAGTGGATCACCGCGTCGAAAGCGTGCTGGAGGTTGACGCCCTCGGAGAGGCAGTCGGTGGCGATCAGGACCCGGCGGACGGCCGGGTCGTCGGCGTCCTCGGCGGCCAGCTGCTCGATGCGCTCCAGGCGCTGCTGCGGGGAGAGCGTGCCGGTGACGGCGGCGATCCGCGTCTTCGCCCCCAGCTTCTTCTCCAGGTTCGTCGCCAGATACTCGGCGGTGGGGATGTAGCGGCAGAAGACGATCGGGCTGTAGCCGTCCGCGATCAACGACTTGAGATGCGCGGTCAGTGCCTTGAGTTTGGCGTCGGACGCCGGACCGTACAACTCGGCAGCACGTGCGGCGAGTTCACGCAGGCGCGGATCGCCCTGCTCGCTCTCCGCCGCGCCCGGCGCGACGTCCATGCCCTCGAGCCGGTCACTGTCCGAGGAATCACGGGTCAGCGGGGCGCCGAGTGCGTCCGCCTCGACGGCGGTCCGGGCGGCGGCGGACTCCGAGCGGGTCTCCAGGGTGCGGGCCGCGGCAGCGGGCGAGGACACCATCGACCGGAGCAGCGCGATCACCGACCACCAGGCGATCCGGGCCTCCCGCTTTCCCTGGCGACCAGCGGTCTCCACCCGGTCCGCGGCGTAGGCGATCGCGTCGTCGAGCAGAGCCCGGTAGGCGGGGGCCAGCTTGTACGGCTCGTCCTTGGTCCACCGGTCGGAAGGGAACGCGGTCCGCTCGACCAGGGAGTCGTCGGTGAGACCGTCCTCCTTGGTGAGATACTCGCGCACATCGGCGCGCTTACGGGCGACGAAGTGCTCGGCGAGACGGGCCCGGCCCGCCGGACTCTCCAGATCGACCGTGGCCAGCTCCGGCCGGACGAGACCGAGCAGATTGCGGAACGCGGACTCCTTGCCGGAGTGCGGGGTGGCCGTGAGCAGCAGCAGATGCCGGTCCTCGTCCGCGGCGACGCGGCGCAGTAGTTCGTAGCGGAGCTGGTTGGTGGACGAGGAGGCCGGGCCCTGCGCGTCGTCGGCCGCGACGCACGTGTGCGCCTCGTCCACCACCACCAGGTCCGGACAGTGTCGTACGAAGTCCTCGCGGTGCCGGGTCGACTTGATGAAGTCCGTCGAGATGATCGTGAACGGGTGCCGGTCGAAGAGCGACTGCCCCAGCTCCAGGCCGCGTTCCAGACGCGACACGGTGGAGGCGAGGACCAGTTCGGCGTCGATACCGAACTTTTCCCGCAGCTCCCCCTGCCACTGCTCGGCGAGCGAGGGGGAGCAGAGCACCGCGAGGCGGCTCGCCTCGCCCTGCGCGAGGAGCTCCTTGACGATCAGGCCGGCCTCGACGGTCTTGCCGATGCCGACGTCGTCCGAGATCAGCAACCGTACGGTGCGCTGCCGCAGCGCCATGAGCAGCGGCACCAGCTGGTAGGCGCGCGGCTCCACGGCGATCGACGCCAGCGCGCGGAAGGGCCCGGCCCCGGAACGGAAACCGATCCGCAGCGCGGTCCGCAGCAGGCCGGCTGCCCGCTGGTCACCCAGGTCGGACGGGCTCGGCGCCGTGAACTGGGCGGGCCGCACCTCCTCGAAGGCGGGAAAGACCGCCGCGACGTCGTCCTCGCCACCGCCCAGCGGGCGCAGCACCAGCATGCCGGAGGCGCTCTCGGGGAGCACCACCCATTCCCGGCCGCGGGCATTCACCAGCGAACCGGCCGTATACGTCGGGCTCATGGGTCTCTCGGTTCCTTCGGGGGCTGCGGGGTGGAGTGGTCGGGAGGGGACCTGGGGGGTGAGCGTAAGGATCGACGGAGAGATGGAAACGGTCAACGGGTGTGGAAATAGGTCGCGTTGCCATCCGCGACGGCGTCCCAGTCGGATCCGGCCCGGAAACGCAGCACGTCCCAGCCGGCCTCCTCCAGGCGGTAGCCGGCCTCGCGGTCCCGGGTGGAATCGGCGCCGTGGTCGGGAAGGTCGACGAAGACCGCGAGATGGGCTCCGTCCATACGGAACACCAGATCCGGCTTGGCGGCGGCTTCCGGAACCAGGACGTCGACCTCGTCCGGCAGCCGGTAGCCCTTGACCTTCAGCCATCCGAGGAGATCACCCGAGGCGATCAAGGCTTGGAGGTCGGCCTCCAGTGGAGTGGGCGCGGCGGGGCCATCGCCGCCGCCGTTATGAGCGGGGCCGCCGGACCCGGTCGCGGCGGGTGCCGCCAGCCGGTGGAACTGCTCGCTCCGGGATTCGCCCCGATCCTCGCGTTCGGTCTGCGAGTTCGCGAGGCGCAGCAGCAGCGGGCGGGCCGCGTGACGGCTCAGCAGGCGGTGGTGGGTCTGGTTGCCGTACGTCAGGAGACAGGCGTAGCAGCCGCGGGCGCACTCCTCACCGCCTTCGGGACCGCCCAGGTCCGCGCCGGTGTCCGGGTCGAAGTGGCAGATCTGCAGGGCGGCGCGGGCCGCCTTCGCCAGAGCCCCTCGCTCCTGCCGCAGCCGGCGCAGCACACCGGCTCCGCCCTCCGCCGCCTCGGTGAAGAGCAGTCGGCGGCGCGGTCCCTCGGGCGGCGGCAGGAGTTCGGCCGTCAGCTCGGAGTCCTCCAGCTCGAAGGCCGCCTCGATGCCCCGCTCCAGGGCGTACAGGACGGAGAACGCGATCTCCTCCGGCAGCGGCTCGTCGAGCGTCGCCACCAGGATGTTGCGCCGGTCCTCCACGTAAGGCAGGACACGCCTCTTGCGGCGCTTCTCGTTGCCGTCCTCGTCGACCACCGGCATCCCGGTGCCCTCCACGGCGTCCGCCGCGGCCCGGTCGTTGAGCCAACGACCGTCGCCCAGGTCCAGCCAGTAGCCGTCCTGCACGTCCTCCTTGTCGCGGACCCTGCCCAGGTTGGTGATCCGGACCGTGGCCGAGTCGCCGTAATCCAGAGACAGGACAGCCGCGCCCTCACCATCCGTCACCTGTGACGTGAGGCGGCCCTTGCGGACCCCGTGGTCCTGGAAGGCGTACGAGGTCTCAAGGCGGAATCCGGCCCGGCGCCGCTCCTCCTCGTCCGAGGAGATCCGCTCGCGGGGGGTGGTGTACACGGTGTGGAGGTGGATCAGGCCGGTGCGCTTCCCGGTCAGCTCCGTCTTGCACATCGCGCAGCGGTCGAGGCCGGGACGGACCGGGTGGTGGTAACCGCAGGAATCGCAGCGGCGTGCCTCGGCCGTCGCCAGATCGCCGGTGGCGTCGGGCGGCAACTGGATCCGGGTGACCTGGTAGCGGGCGCCCTCGTGGTAGATCAGTGCACCCGGACCGAACTCGCGGATCGCCAGGAACCGCGGTCGCTGCAGATAGTCGCCGTCGGCGTTGCGCCGGTTGCCCGAACGCGGGATGTACGCGGCCAGCGGCAGGCGCGGAAAGCTGTAGCCGGGGAGGAAGCCCTCGGAGGCCAGATAGCGGTAGGGGTTGAAGTCGCTCATCACCGACTTGCTGTCGGTGGAGCGGTTGAGCAGCAGGTTGGTCTGCGTCTCGGCCTCCCGGCGGCGGGTGCGGGCACGGCCCTGCTCGCCCTGGCTGAGTGTGTGGTCCACCACCCGCTTGTTCTGCTCGTACTGGTCAAGGACGGCGGCCCGGAACAGGTCACGCCACCGGTCGAAGGACGCGTCGAACTTGTCCGGAGCCCGCTCGATACGGTCTTCGATCCACTCGTCGTACCACCAGGTCGTGTCCTGGAAGTCCGAGATCAGCGGTGCGAGCACGGTGTGCGCGGCCGCGACCGCGCGTCGCCGGGCCTCCTCGTCGAGCGACCGGTCACGGATGTGCGTGTGCAGCGGCAGCACCATCCGAGGATCGGGCCGGTCCCCGCTCTTCGGGTCGTAGGCCACATCGACGACGTCCGGGACGGCTGTGCCGAGCTTCATGCCGGTCTCCGCCAGCCAGATGCCCTGTACGTGCGAGCGGACCAGGTCCTCGTTGGCGAGATCGAGGCGGGGTGGGGCGACCTGGCCGGAGACCATCGCCTCCGAGCGACGGAAGTAGTACTGGTCGTGGCTGTTGCCCGTCGCGCAGTAGGTGGTCACCAGGGCGGGCTGTCCCGAACGGCCCGCACGGCCGGAACGCTGGGCGTAGTTGGCCGGGGTCGGCGGCACGTTACGCATCATCACCGCGTTGAGCGAGGAGATATCGACGCCGAGCTCCATGGTCGGCGAGCAGTAGAGCAGTGGCAGTTCGGCCGTGCGGAATTGCTCCTCGCGCTGCAGTCGGTCCTCCGGCGGCACCTGCGCGGTGTGCTCGCGGGCGTAGAGACCCGCCAGCTCGGCCGCGGCATCGCGGTACAGATCGCGGAAGAAGGGGTTGACACGCGGCCCCTCGCCGTGACTGTAGGTGCGGGTCAGCGGGTCGATCGCGCCTGTTTCCCCGGAGCCGGCCCGCCACACGATCGCGGCGGCCGACACTCGGTACCCGGTGCGCTTCTCCGTCGCACGGCGGCGGAACGCCGGTCCCGAACGCTCCGGGGCCGCCTCCACCTCCCGTACCAGATCGGCTTTGTGGAGCACGGTGAGCAGGGTCTCGATCACCCTCTGCACGTCGTCCTGGGGGGCCTCGCGCAGTGCGGGCACATTCCGGCGCAGATACTTGCCGAACTTCCCGCGCGGCGAGAGGAACAGGGCGGTGCGCTCCATACCGGGCTTCGAACCGTACGGGTAGGCCGTGCCGACGTTCGGCTTGTCGCTGTCGCTCAGCACCCAGGGGCCGGTCAGCCGCTCCTCGCTGGCGCCCTTCAAAGTGTCGAAGTCGTCCCGGAAGTACTGCACATCGACGGCCAGGCCCCGGCGCAGGAAATCCAGGAGGGTGCGGGCGATCTCGGCACGCAGCTCCGCGTCGATCTCGCGGAGCACCGGGTGCGCCGATTCCCAGCGCTCGGCGCGGGCGGCCACCCACTCCAGGTCCTCGTAGTCGATGCGAAGCAGGCCCGTCTGCTCCAGGTTGGGCATGGTGATCCTCCAGCCGCGCTCCAGGTCGCGGTAGAGGCGGTAGCCGACGACGTCCCGGAAGGTCTTCGTCGCCCGGCGCTCCATGGACGGCGGCTGGTCGGCGACACCGGTGTACTCGCGCGGTGCAAGGCCCATCACCTCCGTCACCGCCGCCGTCAAGTCGTCGTGGCGCACACCCTCCTCACCGGAGCGCACGACCGCCGCGTACAGCGCCCCGCGCAACTGGGTGACCTGCGCGAAGTCGTTGAAGTGGCCGGCCTGCAGCGAGGCGTCCTGGCGATTGTCGACGAAGGTGAGGAGCTTGCGGGCCTCCTTGTCCAGGCTCTTCTCCGGCACCGCGCGCAGCGACTTGAGGATGGAGGCCGAGATCAGAGAGGTGGCCGAGGAGCGGCCCTCCTGGTCGAGAGTCGCCAGCTTGGCGAAGTCACGACCACGGGTCTGTTCGTACGACACCTGGCAGTGCAAACAGAACAGGAACGGCGCCGGGACGAACGCCGCCTCAAGTCCCTCGCCGCTCTCCGTGCTTTCCACGCCGAGTGGGTCGACGACGACACGCCTGGGCACCCGCTCCCGGTAGGACTTCTTCACCACCGTCAAGCCGTTCGCGTCCTGCTCCAGCCAGGACTCCGGGATGCGCCGGTCGTCCACGGCTCGCTGCGGATCGGCAGGCCAGACGTAGTCCTCGTCCGGCACCCCGACGTAGAGGCAGCCCTCGCCCTCGCGGCCGCCGGAGGCCGAGGTGCCACGCCGGGGCTCGTAACGGAAGACACCGTCACGGCCCTCGGTGCGCCACACCGTGAGGTACTCCTGGCCGCACTCTCGGCAGAACGACAATGGGTACAGCGGCATGCCGCCGCTGCGCGGCTGCTCCAGCTGGAAGGTGCGGGTCAGCGGGCGGGTGAGCGGGTTCTCCAGGGTCGTGTACACGGTGTCGCCCTTGGAGAGGAACTGGTGCAGGCGGAAGGCGAAGAGGGGCCGCTCGGTCACCGGGTGCTTGGCCTGGGAACCGGCCTCCAGGGTGGCGCGGATCGCCTCCCGGACCCGGTCGGCGGCGACCCCGGAGTCGGTGGACAGTTCCTCGGCGGCCGACTCGATGGTGCGCGGCGCACAGCGGCGCAGCCGCCCGGTATCAGGCTCCTCCTCGAGGCCGAACCGGGACTCCACCCAGCGGGCGAGGGGGTCCCGGGTGAGCGCCTCGTACGCGCGGGGTGCCGCGGGCATCCGCAGCCGCTCGGGGGGAACGGCCGCCGGGGGCTGATCGGTGGCCCGGACCAGCGTCTCGCCGATCACCCGGGTGGGCAGCACCGTGGTGCCGAAGAGCCGGCCCGCGACCCTGGCGACCTCCCGCCGCTGGTCCTCCCAGGTGCCCTCGGTGGACATGGTCGCCGAGGTGCCGATGCACTGCAGCCGCTGCCCCGCACGGCATGCCTCGCGGACCCGGCGGATCAGCAGCGCGACGTCCGCGCCCTGCCGGCCCCGGTAGGTGTGCAGCTCGTCGAAGACGAGGAACTGCAGGCCTTCGGCGTTCCGGATCAGCCCGTCGCGGTCGTCCGGCCGGGTAAGCATCAGCTCCAGCATCACGTAGTTGGTGAGCAGGATGTCCGGCGGATTCCGGCGCAGCTCCTTGCGCCGCTCCTCGTCCTCCTGGCCCGTGTACCGGGCGAATGTGACCGGCTCGTGGCCCTCCCCGAAGCCGTGCCGCAGGTACTTCTCCAACTCCTTGAGCTGGGAATTGGCCAGCGCGTTCATCGGGTAGACGACGATTGCCCGTACCCGTCGCGGAGCCCCCGGAGCGGCCGCGTCCCGCTCCTTCAATACCTGGTTCACGATCGGCACGATGTAGGAGAGCGACTTGCCGGAACCCGTGCCGGTGGTGAGCACGTACGAGTCGCCTTCCTGGGCCGCCTCGATCGCCTCGCGCTGATGGCGGTGGAAGGTGAGCGGCCGCCCGTCCGGACGGCGGGCGTCCTCCTTCTTGCCGGCCTGGAAGATCTCGGCACAGCGCGGATGCAGCAGCCCGTCCCTGACCAGATCGGTGACCTGGCCGCCGTCGGCGAAGAACGGATTCAGCGAGAGCCAGGGGTCGGGCCACTGCGATTTCGAAGCCAGGTCGTCCTCGACGAAGTTCTCGATCCGGGCGTCACGGATGACGGTGGCGCTCCGTGTGAAGCTCTCGTACTCCTTGATCAGATTCTTGTGGATGCCGAAAACGTCCATGGTCTCCGGCAGGCGGGGCGAACGGCGCGGTACCGGGGCCGGCTTCACGGCAGCGAGCTGCGGCAGCTCAGCGCGGAGCCGGGCCACCGGGTCCATCGCCGTCCACTCCGGGGCGAGCAAGTCGACCGTCGGGTCGGGAGCGAGGGCATGCGGGATCAGGGCCTCACGGACCAGGGTGGCGTTCTCCGGCCGGTTCTCCGCCTCCTTCTCCAGGAGACGGGAGACGAGGCGCACCAAAGCCTGTGGCAGATCGGGCCGGACGATGGTCAGTCGCGGCGGCGGGTCGTATTGGTGCTGCACGGACAGCTCGTAGGCGGTCCGCGCGGAGAACGGGGGGCGGCCGATCAACATCTCGTAGAGGACGCAGCCGAGCGCGTACAGATCGGCCGCGGCGGAGACCGGCTCCGCGCGGAACTGCTCGGGCGCCATGTACCGTGCGGTGCCGACGCTCACTCCGGTGCTGGTCAGCCGTGTCTGGTCGGGGTCGTCGACGATCGAGCCCATGCCGAAGTCGAGGATCTTCACGGTGCCGTCGCGGAGCAGCATCGCGTTGGCCGGCTTCAGATCGCGGTGGACGACACCAGCCGTGTGCGCGGCGGCGAGGCCGGATGCGATCTGCGAGCCGATCGCCGCGACCCAGGAGACCGGGAGCTGAGGCTCTTCATCCATGAGCAGGCCCAGAGTGTGGCCGTCGAGCAACTCCATTGCCAGATAGGGGAGACCGCTGGCACCCGGTGCGTCGTCGACTCCGCCTGCGATCAGATGGGTGAGGTTGGGGTGACCTTGGGACAGCATCCGCATGATCTTCACCTCGCGGTGGAAGCGCTGTGTCTCCTTGTTCCCCTCCGCAGTCTCGACCAGCAGGCCGGTGCGGTTGCGCAGCACCGTCTTGAGCGCCACCTCGTACCGGGGCGAAGCGGGGTCTGCTTCCAGGTCCACGGCCCGGTGCACCTCGCCCATGTTCCCTCGGCCCAGGTCACCGGTGATCCGGAAACGTCCACCGACCTGCTCCAGTGCCACTGCTGCTCCCCGTCACTCGCGTCATGGTGGAAGGTATCTACCCGGGGAGCGTACACCAGAAGCGAAGGTAGGGTATGTGAATCTCTGTTGACCTTGTCAACGCGTCCTGTTGTGTGCGGCGATGAATGGAGGAGTGCTTGTAGTTTCGGCCCATGATCGGCGACGGTGTGCCGGATGGTCTGTGGTCATGGCTACGTTTCGTGCTGTCAACGGCCATTGAGCTGCCCAGGTGGGTGGCCGTTGGAGGGCCCAGGCTGGTGGCCATCAGAAAGCCAGGCGTGTGGCCAGCGGTGTTCCCGGGGGTGGGTTCAGTTCAAGGGGACCACTCCCTTCCCGGCGAGGGCCTCGGCGAGGCGGTGCGAGTCGCCGGAGGTGCTCACGAGGTGAGCGTGGTGCATGAGGCGGTCGGTGCTCGCGCCCGCGAGGGTTTTCGGCATGATCGTGTCGAAGCCCGAGGGGTATATGTTGCTGGTCACCGCGATGGAGCGACGCTCGTAGGCGGCATCGATGATCCGGTAGAACGCCTCGGCGGCGTCCTCGCCGACCGGCAGGAGGCCGATGTCGTCGATGACGATCAAATCGGCCCGGCAGATCCGGGCGACGGTGCGGGCGGTGGACCCGTCGACCTTCGATTTGCCGATCGCGGCGCTCAGCGTCTCCAGAGTGAACCAGGAGACCCGCAGGTCCTTCTCGATCGCGGCCTGGGCGAGCCCCTCGGTGAAGTGGCTCTTGCCCGTCCCGGAGGGGTCGGCGATCACCAGGTTCTCGGCGCGTCCGATCCATTCCAGGGTGATCAGAGAGTTCTGGGTGGGTTCGGGGATGGTGGAGTCCTCGGCCCGCCAGGAGCCCAGGGTTTTGCCGGTGGGGAAGTTCGCCGAGTGGCGGCGAAGCCGCCGGGTGGGCGCGTCCCGGCCGGTGACCTCCGCGGCTATCAGCAGCCGCAGAACCTCCGCGGGGTCCCAGCGCTGGGCGCGGGCGGTGGCCAGGACATCCGGGGCCGCCGTGCGCATATAGGGCAGGCGCATGCGGCGCATGAGCTTGTCGAGCTCCTCGGGCAGGGCTGGGGCCTGGGGAAAGGTCATGGATGCAAATTCCTTCGTCGTTCGGGGACGGCGTCGATAGGCTCGACGAGTGATCGATATGCAGGTGCGTGGTGACAGTGGTGATGTCCTGGCCCGGGCCAAGGGCGGGCTGCAGTGGACTTCGGCTTTCGGCGATCTGAACCCGGGGCTGTTCCCGATGCTCTGGGGCCTGATCCCCTACGGGGATGCGGTCTTCAACCATCGGCAGGTGTCGCTGCTGCGGGTGGAACTCGACCGGCTCCCGGCCGCATGCGGTGGTGAATGGGTCGGGCAGGCCCGCGAGTTGTGCCAGGTAGTCGAGCAGGGGTCACACCGTTATCTGTGGTTCGTCGGCGACTGACCGCGGGGTCGTGCGCCAACATTCTGGGAGTTGTCGCCTACTGCCCCAGGGCCTGCCAGCCGATGGTTCCGTTCTGGACGGAGTGGGCTTCGTCCGCGCGGACGACCCCTCTCCGGCAGGCTTGCTGTCCGCGATGTGCCCCAGGATCGAGAGCAGGTCGTCGTCGGCGAAGCGTCCAACCGTGGCCGCGAGCCCCAGAGTCTGGTCGACTCTGTCGTTGCCCAGGACGGTGGCCAGCTCGACCGCGCGGGCCATCTTGGCGCGGATACGGACCGCGCCGGCGGGCCCGGCCTCCTTGAGCCACCGGCTGGCTCCCGGGCCGATGCCCATGAATGCGATTTCTGCTTCCGAGCGCGGTTGCAGCCTCGGCTGGTGGATGCCGCGGCCGTCGGGGTGGTCGGGGTAATGCGCGTCGATGATCTGCGGAACACCCGGGGTCGAAAGCTTGTGGCGCCAGATTTCCGACAGGTCACCAGAGTTGGTGCGGGCGGTGATGGAGAGTTCTTCGCCGACCACCCGGCACCACACCCTCACTCCGGTATAACCGGGCGTGCGCGCCGAACTCGACGGCACCCGCCTGGTCGGTCAGCGGCGATCGAGGAGACCGCCCGGGCCGAACAGGCTGGGACGGCCTTGCTCCGCGGGGTCTCGCATCCGGTTCAGGAGGGACCGCAGTGTCGGAAGCCAGGGGTCCACCGAGTGAACGCGCGACTGCAGACGTCGCTCGACGGCCGGCTTCAGCGCCAGCAGGAGCCGACTCATCTCCTCGTGGTCCGATGCACTGCGGTAGGCCAGCGCCAGGACTCCGAGAGACGCCTCAGCGCTAAGACTCAGGTACGTCTCGTTGCCCGACGGATTCTCCAGACGGCCCGTGCGGGCACACGTGATCAGTGCCATGGTCGAGAGCTCGGCCTCGCACCAGGTGCGAGGCGACCGTTGGAACGCGGGAAGCGCCTCGTCCAGGGCAGCCTCCCTCCAGGAGGACTCTGGAAGCCAAGCGGCCGCCCAGCTCACCTCTGCACCAAAGGCGCCATTGACAGGGAGGCTCGGTGCGACCTGCGGGAGCAGTTGCTCCTGACCCACCTCGTGAAGGGCCTGCGAAGCCCAACCGATGGCTTTCCAGTGGGTGTCGGGGGAGACGACGAGGTGCCGCCGCATGAACGACTCCAGCAGGCGGCTCGTCGCCGCACCGAACTGCTCGACTTCCCCACGATTCAGGGAATGCAGCCGCCGCAGCAGTTGGGAGGCGCCCCTCAGGCCCAGCCTGCGAGCCAGCACGTCGGGGCCCTCGGTGGTGATCCTGTCGACAAGGGTGTGGGCCAGATCCCGCTGACCCGCCAGCGTAAGGATGTGCAGGAGGTCGGGTACTTCCCTCACATCGGCCGCGCTCCCCACGCCGATCCGGCTCAGGAGCTTGCCATGGTCGACGCTGGCCGCGATCTCGTGACCCCACTGTTCGTCCCAGATGTAGGTCAGCTTCAGCAGCTCTCGGATCGCACGGGGGCTGGCAAGATGAGAGACGATCTTCAGCCACTTCTCGTACACCAGCGCCTTCATCCAGGTGAGATTCCCTTGCCCTGGGAGCACGCCGAGTCCCGCCAGCTGTCTGCCGATTCTGCCTTGGTTGCTGGGGTCCTGCTCGTACTGGAACTCCTCTGTGAAAGTCACCCACGCGTAATGGGCGTTGCGCAGGACGTCGAGCAGCCGGCGCCCCTGCCCCGGCTGGATCAGATCGACCGCGCGCAGGAGGTTGGCCAACTGGTCTGGTGTCGACACGGACCGCATCACGGAATCCTGCAGATAGCTGGACTGCTCGTCCTCCGCCGTCCGGTCGAGCTCGTGAACGACGCTGGTCGCCAGTGCGGGATCGAGCTTCCGCAGGTGGTCGAGCGCCTGAACGAGAGCCGCCGTGGTCGGGGTCTTGCGTATCTCGCCGGCCCAGTCCCAGGACGGCACAGAATCCTTGAACCGCGACACCAACAGGGTCTGTGCGTTCTCCTCTCCGCTCATGCGCAGAGTCGTCGCGGTCGTCCGGAGGCGCTGTGCCACCGCATCCGGGCGGGCCGGGACGAGGGAAGCGAGCAGCCGATCCATGTCGAACCTCGCTCGGTACTGCTGGGGAATGTCCGGGTGGATCGCCCGGGCCAGTTGGTGCAGCGAGGCGAAGGTGTCCGCCTTGAGCCCTGGCTCGGTCATCCGCTTCGCCAGCGAAACGGGATCGATCGCTTCGGAGAGTTTGGTGAGCAGCTCTTCGCCGAAGTAGTCGTCTCCGACGAGCAGGAGCCCCAGCGGGGCTGCCCACGGCCGGTGCAACCGGTACGAGGAGTCGATCGACTCGACGATCAGCTGGAACGCACGGTGCTCGACCTGGCGCCGGTAGTCGGCCTCCGCCTCCCAGAGACCGCGGAGGAAGTAGTACAGGACGGATGGCCGCTGTTCGTGGCGCAAAAGCGCGAGCGCGAACTGCTCACCCAGATGTGCCGCCAGTGCGCCGGCGAAAGTGTTGGCAGTGTGGCAATACAGCTCATCGATCCGGTGAGTGGTGGACAGGAGCCGTCCAGCACCCTTGCCGTCCTGCAGTTTCAGGACCCGGTTCGCGAGCGCCCGCGCCAGGAGGGTATCGGCCTCGATGACCCCGTCGGTTTCCCGATACAGCAGGTATCGGACGGTCACGCTGTGGATGTTCGAGAGTACGGAGATGAGTTGAGCGGCCTCTGACGGCGCCGCCTCACGCAGCAGAGCGCGGAACTGGTCAGTGGCGCGGACCATGTTGAGCAGTTTGGTGCAGAAGCCCCGATGGTTCCGAGCCAGGTCACCCAGGGCCCGGCTCACCTCGGAAGCGGTCGCCCGCCCGAGTGCCGCCCGCACCTGGAGTTCATGCGAGCCGATGAGCTGATTCCAGTCGATTTCCTTACCGTTGAAGTGAAGCTGCAAGGAGAGCCAGCCGAGCACCACACCGAACCTGGCGTTGCTCGGCGGCCGGTAGTCCAGAACGTCCTGGACCTCCTGGCATCCCTCCAGCGGATGCCGATGCAGCTGCGTATTCCGGTTCGGGGACCTTCGATGGCAGCGGCTGAGCAGGACGTCGAGTTTCCGCACGTGGATGAGATCCTCTGCCACCAGGGGACGGATGTCCCTCACAAGGGCATCGGTCGACCTGATGAGCAGCGCCGGAGAGTTCTCGTGGTACAGCCGGAACACTTTACGGGCCAGGTGGTACCGGTCCTCGACCGAGGCCGGCCTGTTCAGCGCGGCTTCGAGACCTTCCCCCGGCGTCGCCAGCCAGTTCATCAAGGCATCGAACTCGTCGGTTTCCTGTACATGGCGCTGATACCGGGAGATGAGCCTCAGGACGGATGACATGGTGCGGGCGGCCAGCCCCTCGGCGCTGGGCACCCGTGCCATGACGCCAGGGAGCCTGGCCGGTACCCAGTTCGGCTCCAGGTAACGGTCACAGATCGTCAGGACTACACACACCGCCGCCACTTCACCGGTGCTCGCCCACTCCGCGACAGCGTCACGCACGCCGGACCTGGACAGAAGGTCCGCCAGGAGCGTCGAGTCGTATGCCTGGCAGACCCGCAGCAGGCTGATCAGCCGGCTGGGTCGGTCGTCACCGAACAGCTGCAGCAGGTAGGCCTCCAAAGGACCCGACAATTCCCGCAGGTTGACACCCGCGGCGGTGCCCTCGCCGTTGACCGGGCCCGGCGTCAGCTCCCTGAGTACCTTTCGAGCGTGGAGACGGCTGGGAATCCTGACCGTGCCCATGGTGCGGCGGGCGCCGAGGCGCTCGAGCACGACGAGGGCCGGCGCCGACAAGTATTCCTCGGGTACCCCGTCGCCCAGCTGAGAGACTGCGGCGACCAGTCGTAGCTCGTCCGCTTCCTCCGGGCCGACCGTGGAGGGGGCGTCGCTCGGCTCTGCCCGGGTTGTGCCCGCCCGAGTCCCACGTGGTCCGTTCGCCGGCTTGGCCGACTCGTTCCGCAGGGAGCGGCTGAGTACCCACAGGTCTCCCTTGGCCGCCTCCAGCAGCAGCGGAAGGGCGCCCACCGCCCCGCCGTAGACGTGGGGGTGCTCCTCAACCATCCGTGCTGCGAGCGCTGCCACCTCGTGCTGGCCGACCACCGCCGTCATCGGTGACACGTTGCTGGAGTCCCACTCCACTCCGGAGCCTCCGGAGAAGCGTGTGAGGGCGAGCACACCGACGCCCACGTCTCCCACCAGTGAGGAGACCACGTAACCGACGTCGCCCCGTTCCAGGGGGTGCAGGTCCTCGATCACCAGAAGGGTCTTGACTCCGGGGGTGATACCGGTGAGATGCATCGCGGAGCGGGCGATCGCAGGCAGGTCCCCGGACAGGGGCAGTTGTTTGTCGGCCGGCGCCAGGGCGAGGATCCGCCACCGTTGTTCTTCGAGCCTGGCGACCACCTGGCGGGCGATCACACTCTTGCCGCTGTTCATCGGCCCGCCGAGAACCATTCCCAGCTTCGGCTGGAGAATGAGCTGCCCGTGTAGTGAGGCTACCTGGGGGGCCTCCACGAGTGGTGGCTCATCAGAGTCTTCCTGCCATGCCCACGTGCCCTGAGGCGCGCGAGAGCCGGGTGTCGCGTAGACGATGCTCCAGCGCTGTGCCTGGAGGTTCTCGGCATGCCACCGGTCCTGGGCGTCGTCCCACTCGGAGCCCCACAGAAGCTCGGCCGCCCCGTTCAGGGACCGGTCCGCGGACGTCCGCAGCGCACCGCGGCCTTCCAGGGTCCACCCTCCGGCACCCCAGCTGAGGATCGCCAGCCCCGAGGCACGGACCGTCTCCCGGAGCAGCAGGTCGTCCGGGGCCGTCCACTGGCCTTCGGGCGTGATGCCGGCCATGACGAACACATTCTTGCGTGCGGGAGAAGGGAGCTCCGATTCCTGTGCGAGGTAGGTGAGGGCGACGGCGGCGGCGCTGACGCCGTCCTGTACCGCGGAGGGAGAGTGGACCCCGGGTGACGTGAAAGAGACGGCGACACGCGGTGGCTGGGCTCGTCCCCGAGTTCTGGCGAGTCGGCAGGCATGGACCAGCGCCAGCTTCGCTTCGGCCTCGAATACGTCACCGATCGGCGACCAGGGTGGGCTCACAACCGGGGCCTGTTTGTCATCCGGCACGGGTTCAGCCGTCGCGGGGGAGTGCGCGGAGAACTCCGCGGTCAGGGTGGCGACCGTGGACCAACCCCCCGCCGGCCGCAGCAACGTGTGCACGGCCTCGGGGCCGTCGGGGTGCGGCGCCGGTGGCACCGGCCGCGTCGAGCCGCCGGAGGAGTGGATTTTCTCGGCCCGTCCGACGAAGTCGTACAACTTGTCGACGAGTCCGGCCTCCCGCAGGATCAGCAACTGGGCCTGCAGCCCTGTGGAACGGGGCTCCATGTCCTCGGCCAGCAGCGCCCCCACTCCGCTCAGTTGCTCCCTGGGCCCTTCGTAACGGAGCAAGTCCAAGGGAAGCGGCACGTCCGCGGTGAGCAGGGTCGTACGGCCGACGAGGGTCCGCACGAGCTGGAGCGTTTCGACGGGTGAGCTCCCGGGGTGCTGGGTGAGCGCTGCCAGTGCGTGCAGCACGAGGATGGTGCCGTACGCGTCGCCGCCGGCCGTCGGCTCTGTCGTGTTGTTGCCCGGCAAACTCTTTCCCCCTTGAGCCTATGCGGCTTCGACGAGCAGTCGTCAGAACGTGATGCGGGCTGTACCGCGGTTGGTGCACACGATGAGCCGACCCGTGTCCTCAAGGTCAGCAGCCTTGATCTGGATGCCCACGTTCGCCGAGGCCACAGGGCGAGCCGCACCGGTCCGGTCGAGTGGAGTCAGGCGCACGACGCCGTCGAGACTGGTGGTCAACAACATCGCGCCTCCGGCTGTGTGGCGCACCTTCATGGAGGTCACGGGCTGGTCGTGAAGCGTGACGCAGCGCTGCTCAGTCCCGGACGGACTACTGCGGTACACGGTACCGTCGTTGCTCGCCGTGAAGACGTCGCCGTCGTGCGATGCAATGTGGGTGAGCGCCTTGCGCTGCGGTGTGGTGAAGGTGCGGAGGAGTGTACCGTCCGGAGCCCACAGCGCTACCTCGCCCGAGGAACAGCCCACGGTCCAGCACTGCTCCGCGAGGGCCACGGTGGCCACCGAGGCCAGGACCAGCCCGTCCGTGTCGACGGGCCGGTCGCTGACACCCGCCAGCCCGTAACGCCGCCACGCATGTGTCGTAGCCACCAGTAGCCCGTGGGCGCCCACCTCACAGGCGACGATGCGCCCGGCGAAGGGACGCGGGTCATCCATGGGATACCGCTGACCCGTCTCCAGGTCATGGAGGATCATTCCGCCGTTCCAGGTGCCAAGAGCGGCAAAGGGTTTGCCGTTGAGCAGACCGGCGCTCAGCACGGAGACGGGGTCGTGCACCGTAGAGGCCGAGTCCCCCGCCGCCTCCAGCTCGCGCAGTCCGGGCCGGTCCCGCTCGCCGATCAGGGCGCCGCCGTCCTGCGTGCCCACGACGAGGAACCTGCCGCTGTGGACGACCGCCACCCCTGTTACCGCGTCGGTCGGTACGCGGTGCACCCAGGTGCTGTTCCAGGGACGCTGCCTGCTCGCGGTGTTTCGGGCGAGCTCGGTCTGTTGGTGGGCCTGGGCGAGGAACTCCAGCCGCGATACGTCGGCCTCGTCCTCCCGGTTGCTGCCGCGCAGAAGATCCATCACCTCTCGAACAGCACAGGCCCGTGGCGTGCCGGACAGTGTCAGGGCCCGCCGGAGGCGCATCGGGTTGACGGCGAGTAGAAAGTCCGGATCAGTGAGGAAGTCGTCCAGAATTCCAGCACGCTGGGCATGCTCGGCGAAGTGGTGCCGCGTGTAGTAATCGGCTGCGGACCACGAGGGCTTGAGATCCGGGCCTGTGCCCAGCGCGTCGAGCAAGGCGGCGGTGAATGCCGCATGGCCCTGCTCGGTGTCGTACTGTCGAGCCAGATAGGCGGCGAACTCCTCCCGCCGTAGCCGCCATCCGGCGGTCTTCGCGCTGCTTTGCGCGTCGGCAATGAACTCCTCGGCCACTTGCAGGAGGCGGTCGAGCGCGTCGTGGTCGACGTGCCGGGCGGTGAGCCGGTGCACGACGTCGATCCACAACGAGAAGTTCGGCATCCCAGCGCCCAGAGCCAGCGACAACGGCGTCAGAAGATCCTTCGCCCATGCCGGGTCATCAGGCTCCACCCGGGCCAACTGCTGCTCGATGACGTCCACTACAGAGGTCTGCACTGCGGCCTCGTCTTGTGTCGGCTCTCGTCCTGCCAGATCGACGGAGAAGAGATACGCCCAGAGGAAGGAGGTGTGGGACCGTTCGCGAATCCCCGCGGCAAGGCGCTCGAGAGACTGCTGAGACATGTCTTTGTGCAGTGACCCCTGGCGTCCCGCGAGGACGGTACGCGCGAGCAGTTCGAGGTCCTCGGGTTCGAAGTACTCTGGTCCGGCGAGCGGTATCTCCCGCATGCCGAGCCTGCTGAGGGGCGCCTCGGCGGCGACCACCAGACGGATCGTGTCAATGCCGCTCAGGGGCAGGAGCACCTTCTCGATGAACTCCTGGACGGCTGCTGCGGAGTCGCCCACGTCGACAGCGTCCGTGGGGCCCACCCGGTTCGCCGAGTCGATGAGGAGGCCCCTGGGGGCGGGCAGGGCCTCCAGCGCACGGAAGAACGCGTCGGGATCGTCCTGGTAGGGCACTCCGAGTTCGACTCCGATCTCGTACAGGACGAGGTCCCAGGCAAGCCCGTACGCCTGGACCAACGCCACGCACCCCGGAGGCACTCCGAGCACGTCGGAGCCTTCAGCAGTCGGCAGGGGCTGTCCGTCCGAAGCCGCGGCCAGCCAGGCCAACAAGGTGGACTTCCCCGAGCCGGCGGGGCCCGTCACCACGATGGGCTGTCGGTCGGGGTCTGTTCCGGTCACGTACGGGACCAGTTCGTGAAGGGCGCGCTTCCGGCCGCAGAATGCCCAGCCCGAGCCTTCCGTGGCCTCAGGCAGGTGTTGCGGCCGGTGCTTGCGGAAGCGTGGATTGGGGAACGCGCGCAGTGGACGCTTCGCCACGCTGGTTGGGGCGTGCCAGAGGACCGACTGACCGACTCTCCCCAAGCGGTGATTCATGTCCCGACACAGGTCGGCGGCTTCGATGTACTGCAGGCTTTTCGGTACGCCCGGACTCTTCAGGGACGCGGAGAAGGCGTCCGCGAAGGCCATTTGGTGGGCTTCCTCGTTTCGGCCCGCGGAAGTGATGAGGTAGACGTCCGGGCCGATGCTCCCCAGTTTGGCGATGCTCTCCTGCAAATGGAGGAAGGCGTCCCCGGCCGACCCGGAATCGCAGGCGTCGACCATGACGACTACCTGGGCCGGTCCGGGCTGGTTGACCAGGCTCGCAAGCTCGTGCGCCGAGATGCTGGTGGCGAAGTCCTCGCTGGTTCCCCAGGTGCCCTTGAAAGTGGCCAACCGGTAGTCGGCGTTGGAGGTGTATCCGTGCGCGGAGTAGTAGAGAACCACGGCCTGCGGATGCGTTTCCGTGTCCGCGTTGCGCATGGCCCGCCCCACCGCCCGCTGGAGGTCGCCGGGAGTGGGGTCGAGCGAGACGTCGTCGAGCACCTCCAGGCCGATGTCCTTGAAGACGCTGCGGACGAGCGCGACTTCCTGCGGCACGTACGGCAGCGGGTCCAGGCCTTGCCCGTACTCCTGGGTGCCGGCGACGACGCAAACTCGGCGGAGCCCGTCCCCGGCCTCAGGCCGAGCCGAGACCATCAGCGATTCCCTTCGCTGCCTCGGCGGTGGTGAGGTAGCGCAGGACCGAGTGCATCGCGAATCGGCCGTTGCGCACGGGCATGTCGTCGACCTCCTTGCCGAAGAGCGGGGCCAGTTCCTTGACAAGGGCCACCGGGTCCTCCACGGCGGCGATGTTGATCCAGCGCCGAACGCCTGGCCACTTCGCCTCCTGACCGGGCACGAGCGGGGGCCGTAGCCGCGAGGAGACGGCGCGGAGCCCGAGTGGCGACCCCAGCGTGATCAGGGTGTCGATCTCCCACTCCGGGTGGGCGGACAGTGCGTCGTACGCGACCACGCTGCCGAGCGAATGCGCCACGACGATGCGCGTGTCGGGAGTGACGACACCGTCCCAGCGTGCGAGCACGGCGTCGCGGAGCGCATCCTCCGTCAGATACCGGTGCACCTGTTTGATCATCCAAATGATGGCCTTTGCGGGGACGTCGCCCAGCAACTTGCTGCGCTCCAACCGCCTGAGCAAGCCCTGCACAGCGCCCTTCGTGCCTGCCTGCCCGGAATCCGTGTTCTCCGCGAAGGCGCGCAACAGTTCGAGCTCAAGGTCGGTGCTGAGATCGACCGGTCCGTAATTCGGAATCGCGGCGAGCTCGTCGAGGCCGACCGCGCCCTTGGACCCGGCGGAGCGGAAGCAGTTCCCGTAGTACACGGCTGCCACGTCCGTCTCCTCCACCGGCTCGAAGCCGGTGTCGATCATGCCGGTGCGGAGTGCCTTGTACCAGGCGGAATGCATGTCGTCGCGGTGTTTGTAGGTGTAGCCGATCCCGTGGCACATCACGACCTTCGCCATACCGGCCCCTCTCGCCGACGATCGCCGGGCACACCGCAGGAACTCCCGACGGCACCACGGTACCGGCGCTACAGCCGCGATGTCAGCCAAGTCAGTAGGGCGTACGCAGGTTTCGGCCGACCCACTCTCGGCGGATGCTTCACCGGTTGCCCCCTTCAGGTCTGAGGGCCGCTCGAGCGACTACCGGCTCGCGCCACAGCCGCCGATGCCGGATGACTCTTCTCGGATCGGCTGCGCGGGGCTGTCAAAGGCCGTAACCCGGGATGAGCCCACTGAGCAGTGGTCGGTGATCGTTCTTGCCGCGTCGCATCGACCGATGTACCGCGTATGAAGCGGCTGATGGCTCCGGCCGGCTCAGTCCGCCGCGACCAGGTGGGCGGTGCCGATCCGGGACAGCCCTCGGATCGGGACCGCCAGAGCCGCCACCACCAGGGCGGTCGCCGCGAGTGTGGCCAGTAGCGCGGCGCCGGCGACCGTGAACAGGTGTCCGTGCAGCACGCCCTGGCCGAGGGTCAGCACCCCGGCCAGACCGGCCACCGCACCCGACAGGCCTCCCAGCAGCGCCAGTCCGACTCCCTCGTAGAGAGTCAGCTTCGCCAGCTCCCGGTTGGTCCAGCCGGTCGCCCGCAACACCGCGAGATCGGCCGCGCGTTCGCGCTGCGAAAGGACCAGGACGTCCACGGCTCCGGCGGCGCCCAGCAGCAGCGACAGGGCGACGCTGAGATAGTCGGCCCCGCGTGCCTGCGCCACCACGGCACTGCCGAGCAGCGATCCGGCGACCTCGCCCCGGAAGGCCAGCGTCAGGGCGAGCAGCACCGTGAAGGCGGCCACTCCCAGCGCCAGCCCTGCCGCACCCAGCAGCGTGCGGCCGCGCACCCGCAGCAGGTTGAGCACGGCCAGTCCGGCCACCGAACGCACCGGGCGCGCGCGGCGGACCGCCGTCACCGGGGGCCGGACGGCTTCCATCGGGCCCAGCCGGGTGGCGAGCCAGGCGGGGATCAGGCCCGCCGTCGTGGCCAGGAGAAGCGCCACCGGGAGGACGAGGAGCGACTTGGCGCCGGCTTCGGGCTGTCCCAGCGCCTGGCCCAGCACGTACGCGAGCACCGCGCCCGCGGCTCCGGCGGCCAGCCCGATCACCACCAGTTCGCCCAGGATCAGGCGGAGCACCTCGCCGCCGCTCCAGCCGAGGCAGCGCAACGTGCCGATCTCGGTGCGGCGCGAGCGCACCGAGGCCAGCGCCGCCTGGCCGAGGAAGAGCGCGCACACGACGAGGACCAGCACGAAGAGCACCGCGCTCTTGGTGTCCACGGCTCGGAGAATGCGCAGTGCCACGCCCTTGGCGACCCAACGCTCCGTCACCTGCGCCGAGTCGCTCAGCGCCACCGTCTGCGGTGCGGGTGAGCTGCCGACGGTGACGTCCACCTGGAGCTGGGGGTAGGCGGCCCGGATCTTCCCTGCCACCGCGTTCACCCGGGCCCGGGACGCGGTGTCGACGCCGGTCACTCCGGCCACCCGGATTCTGATCGCGCTGACCGGCGCCTTGTCCTGGAGGCTCGGGACCCGACGGCTCCCGGTGAGCGCGGTGATGGAGTCCATGGTCGTCAGCATGGTGGGCGGCGGGCTGACGTAGCCGCCCAGGTTGCGGTCGGGCAGCAGTGGCCTGCCGTGGAGCTTCGCCCGGGTCGCGCCGTCCGCGCCGGTGACCTGCGGTGTCTGGTAGGTCTCCAACGGGGCTTCGGAGAGGGGCGAGAAGCCGGGCAGCTTACCGGTGTCGTAGCGGCCGACCAGGCGGACGAAGGGATTGGGCAGACGCCCGGAGTCCTGTTGGTCGCAGGTACCCTGTCCGATGCAGTCCGTGGAGGCGTGGCTGGTCACTTTCCGGTACTGGGTGCCCTGGTGGTTCTCCTCGGGGACGTTGGGGAACGGCTGCTGGTTCGAGTTGGTGATCCACAGGCCGGGGTCCTGCGGCGGCTGCGGCTGCGCGGCGAGGCCGCCGCCGGAGGTCCGGCGGTAGACGACCGGGCCGACCGTCCAGTAGGCGTCGGTGTTGAACGAGTCCTCGCCCAGTGCCTTCCGGTAGCCCTTGCTCAGGTCGACCCGGGTCCTGCCCACCGTGGTGCCGCGCAGGCTCCGGACGAAGCTGTTCGCCGTCGGGTTGCCCAGTTTCGAGGGCAGCTCGGCCGGGTCGCCGACGTCGAGCCGCTCCACGGTGGCGTCGAGTGTGCCGGAGGTCAGCGGGTTGTCGCTGAGCAGCGCCGGGATGTAGGAGTCGCGCTGTCCGTGGATGCTCTTGGCGCCCGACACCCTCCACGGTCTGTCCCGCCCGGTGAGCATCCGGCCCGAGACGATGGTGTCGCCCAGGCTCACCAGCCGGTCCTCGGCCACCGGGTCGATGGCGGACAGCAGCACGGGGTAACTGACCGGGACGTCGACGGTGGCCTTGTCCTGGCCGGACTGGCAGTTCATCCGTGAACTCAGGTCCGGGTCGAACGGCGACCTGTCCGAGAGGTCCTCGGCGATGTTGTTCGGCTTCATCGGCAGGTCCATGTTGAACCTGGTCTTTTCGGTCTTGTCCCAGTTGAGGTAGAAGCAGACGTCGTACTTCCCCTTGATCTGGTAGCGCTCGGTGCTCTTGTCGACCGCGCCCGTCTCCAGGGTGTCGGACTCGAAGAGGTCGTCCGACTCGGATCCCGACGTCAGGGGGGAGCGGGTGAGGTAGACGTACTCGTCCGAGGTGCGGTAACTGCCCAGTCCGGAGGTGAGCGTGGGGCTGATGCGCAGGATCTGCCGGGACGCCTTGCCGTCCAGGAAGCGGGACACGTCCACCGTGACGGTGCTCGCCACCATGAGGTAGCCGATGTTGGCGACCGGCGCGCTCACCTCGACCCCGGCCATGCCGCGGATGTGTTGGTACTGGGCCATGGTGATGCCGCCGAACGTGCCGGACAGGAAGTTCGGCGCGACGCGTCCGCTCTGCCGCTCCACGTCCGTCTGCGAGTCGGGCGGGCGGACCAGGACGTCGTACGCGGACCGCGCGTTCTTCCGTACGGTGCCCACGGTGGTCGCCTGGCTCGTGCTCACCGTCGAGGTCAGCAGGGTGAAGCTGGTCGCGGCCACCAGGATTCCGGCGGCCAGGGCCAGGGCGCGCCCGCGCCGCCGCCGGAGCTGATCGAGGATCACCGTGATCACGGGCGCAGGCCCCCCAGCCGGTGCAGCACGTCGGCGGACGGTGTGACCCGCTGGTCGGAGACGATCCTGCCGTCCTGCAACCGCACCACCCGGTCGCCGTTGGCGGCGACCTCCGCGTCGTGCGTGGCGATCAGCATCGTCATCCCGTACCGCTCGCGCAGCGACATCAGCAGGTCGATGATCTCCCGCCCGGTGACGCTGTCCAGGTTGCCCGTGGGCTCGTCGGCCATGAGCAGTCCCGGCCGGTTGATCAACGCGCGTGCGACGGCGACGCGTTGCTGCTGACCGCCCGACAACTGCGAAGGCAGGGCGTCGGCGCGCTGGTTCAGGCCGACCGCCTCGAGCAGTTCCATGCCGCGCGCACGCCGGTCGAAGTCCACTCTGCGCGGCAGGACGGGGGCGAGTACGTTGTCCAGCGCGGTCAGCGCGGGCAGCAGGTGGAATCGCTGGAAGACGAAGCCGATACGCCGCCGGTGACGGTCCAGGTCCCGGGACACCAGCTCCGCGCCGTCGATCTCGACGCGCCCCTCGTCGGGCTGGTCCATGCCGCCCGCCACATGCAGAACGGTGGATTTGCCGGCGCCGGACGGTCCGGTCAGCATCACCACCTCGCCGGCCGCGACCTCCAGGTCCACCGCGTCCAGGGCGGTCAGCCCGGGATACCGGCGACTCACCCCGCGTAACGCCACGCTCACAGCCATGTGATGCAGCCTCGCCCTCGTACATCGCGGCATGTGCGACGCCGCCCCTGTATCCGCCCCTGCATTGCGCCAATTCAGGGGTATGTTGTCACAATGTAGAAGGGACGTATGTGCCGCTCCACCACGCCGTGCTCGCGCTGCTGACCCGGCGACCGAATCACGGGTACGAACTCAAGGCCCGTTTCGAGGAGGCCATCGGCCCGCAGTGGGGTGGCCTGAACATCGGTCACCTCTATCAGATCCTCGAACGGCTGGTCCGTGACGGCTATGTCTCACGCTCCCAGGTCGCGCAGACCGACCGGCCCGACAAGAACCTCTACACACTCACCGAGGCGGGCGAGGCGGAGCTGCACTCGTGGGCGACCACCGCCTGGGTACGCGTCGGCGGCTTCCGCGACGAACTGTTCCTGAAGCTCCTCGGCGCCTCCGCCTTGGGCCCGCGGGCCCTGACCACGCTGATCGAGTCGCAGCGGCAGACATACCTGTCCGAGCTCGCGGGCCTGGCGCAGCAGCGCCGCGCCCACGCCGACGAGCCGCTGGTTTCCGTCCTGATCGACGCCGCCATCGCGCACACCAAGGCCGACCTCGGCCTGCTGGACAGCGCCGCACAGCATCTGGCCCCGCCCGCCACGGCACGGAGCGCGCAGGAGCCGGAGCGCTCACCCGCACAGGTGCGGGGCGACACCGATGAGACCCGGGGTCGCGGCACGACGGGAGGGGAACGTACCGAGTCCGCTTGAGGCGATGCCGGGACTCTGCCGGTGACGAGGGCGGACCGGAGCACGATGTGTGGCGGCATGGGCCGTAGTCTGTGGGTGTGTACGGTCCCCGCCGGTGGCGGGCCGGCGCCGATTCCTTACGGGGCGGCGTCCCGGCTCACGCGGTGGAGCGTGGTGGCGCCTTCTTCGGCGGGCGAGGACCGCAGCAGTACGTCGGGGAGGTCGTCGCCCAGCCTGTAGACGTAAGTTCCCATCGGGGCGGGGCATTTCAAGGCATGGGCGACCGGTTGGGATCCAGTGGTCTCCAACGTCCCGTCCCGGTAGGCGAGAAGGGCGGCCTCGTAACGGCACGTGCTTCTGCCCGAGGTCAGTTGAGCGGTTACCGCGACCTCCCCGAGTCCGCCGGAGCCGAAGGTGATCCGCAGTCCGTTTCCGTCCTCCCAGACTCCGCGCATCGCTTCGGGTACGTGCACGGCTCCCGGATCGACGTGCTCCACATAGGTGGAACCGTACCTACCCTCCGCCCAGCTCATCGATTCGTCGGGGCCGCCTTCCAGGCGCATGCTGCTGGGTACCCCGCAGGAACGCGTCGGGCTCGAGCCGATCGCCCGCATCGCGAAGTCGGAGACCTCCAGCTGCATTTCGCTTCTGGACGTGGCGGAGGCGCTACCCCGGCAGATCACGTCGTCCGTGGCCGACACCACGGCGATCCTGCTCGTGGAGGTGATGTTCCGGGGAATGTCGAGTCGCACCACGAACAGGGGTTCGCCCTCGTCGTGCGTCGCCATCCAAGCCCCCGAGAAGTCGACGACTGGCTGGGGTGCCGCGACGGTGTACTCCTGGGGAGGCTCTTCGCCGTTCCACAGGCCGTACGCGCCCGCGGCCGCTGCCAGAGCTCCGACGGTCAGGGCGGCGACCACGATGCGTCCGCGCCGGTGTTTCGGCGCAGGTGCCTCGGTGGTGTCCGTCCGTGCCGTGTCATCGGCGCGCGGGGAGAGGGGGCGCGGTGTGGCCGGTCCCGGGTCGATGTCCCAGTTCGCGGACGGCTCGGACGTATGAACGGTGAGTACCGCCAGGCCGGCCCCCGGCCCGTTCTGCGCTCCGCCCTTCTCACGTGCGGGCTCGGAGGGGACCGGCTCCGCGGCGAACCGGTGCACCCGGGCCAGCAGGGACGGCGGCAGCCATGCACCCTCGGGGGCGGTCCGAGTCCGCTCGGCGATCTCCGCCGTGGTCGGCCGTTCCGCCGGATCCTTGGCCAGGCAGTCCCTCACCAGGTCGGCCACCGATTCCGGGATGCCGGTCAGGTCCGGCTCCTCGTACGCGATGCGGAAGAGCAGGGCGTGGATCCCGGACTCCCCGTCGCCGAACGGTGTCCGTCCGGTTGCCGCGAAGGCGAGGACGGAGCCCAGGGAGAACACGTCGCCGGCCATGGTGACGTCCTGGCCGCGCACCTGTTCGGGTGCCATGTACCGAGGGGAGCCGGGCCCGGTCCCGGTCGAGGAGAGCGTGTCCGCGTCGGTGCCCTCCAGGGCGCGGGCGATGCCGAAGTCGATGACTCTGGGACCCGCTGCGGTGAGCAGCACGTTGGACGGCTTGAGATCGCGGTGGACGATTCCCGCACGGTGGATGGCGTCGAGGGCCAGCGCCATCCGGTGGGCGAGTACGTGGGCGGACGCCGAGGGCAGCGGCCCGAAGCCGCTGTCCACGACGGACTGCAGGGTGGGCCCGGGTATGTAGGCGGTGGCGATCCACGGTGGCGTCCCGTCGGTGTTCGCGTCGAGGACCGTTGCCGTCCATACATTTCCGACGCGCCGGGCCGCGCGCACCTCGCGGGCGAACCTGGCGCGGAAGGTGGGGTGTTCGGCGATCTCCGCCCTGATCGTCTTGACCGCGACCAAGCGTGCACCGACTTCGTCCCGGTGCCTCGCCAGGTAGACCCTCCCCATCCCTCCCGCGCCTAACCTGCCCAGCAGCCAGTAGGGGCCCAGGTGCGGCGGGTCCTCGTCAGTCAGTGGTCGCATGGCCAGGAATCCTCGCATGCCTCGTCCGAGTTCTCTGCCGAACTCCGCTACGGCGCACGCGTTTTGGACGAGGGTGCACCCGCGGCCACCCAGTGCCTCTCCGGTGTCCGCGCTGCAACCGGCATCGGCCGAGTCCGTCAAGCCCATTGCCAGGCACGCTTACTGGCGATGAGCCGACGCACTGTCACGCGGCATGGGACGGCACAGGACGGGACGGGAGCGAGATGGCACGGCCCGGCGCGGAGAGGAGGCGACCTGGCAGGAGGTGTTCTGTCCAGGGAGGTTGCAGATGGGCGGTGCATCCGGCGGCGGCGAAGTAGGCATGGGCCCGTTGCCACTAGGGCGCGTATCGAGTCGTGATCAATGAGCATCGCAGCTTCTGGAGCGGGTGCCGGCCTGGGGCACGGGGTCCGGTGATCTGCGGCCGTGCCGTGTGGACGCGAGTGACCGGAAGCGTTGCTGCAGGCAGCGGCAGGCAGCGGCAGGCAGCGGTTGCCGCAGGCAGCGGCCCCGGCTGCATGCCCGCCGGGACGGTGTGTCAGACCACGACGAGCCGGTCCACCAGCAGCTCCACCCTCTGCATGGCGTCCTCCGGCAGCAGCCGTCCCGCCCGGGTCAGGGTCGCAAGGCCGTGCAGGGAGGCCCAGAACACCTCGGTGAACAGCGCGGGGTGGACACCGTTTCCGGCGACCTCGCCCAGGCTCTCCAGCAGTGCGGCGAAGGCGTCCTTCAGCGGCTCCGGGGTGTCCTCCTGCGCGTACGCCAGGCCGCCGTCGAGCTGGAACAAGGCGTCGTAGACCGCCGGGTTGCGTGCGGCGAAGTCGAGGTAGGCGCGGGCGAGCGCGGCGACCTGCTCGCGCAAGCCGTCCGCGGCGGAGGTTGCGGCACGCACCGCCGCGGCCAGCTCGGCAGCGCCCTCCAGGGCGACGGCGCCGATGATCTCGCGCTTGCCGCGGAAGTGGCTGTAGAGGACGGGCTGGCTGTACTCGATGCGTTCGGCGAGCCGGCGGGTTGTGACCGCATCCCAACCCTGCTGCTCGGCGAGGTCGCGGGCTGTCGCCACGATGAGGCGCTCGCGCTCCGCCCGTTCGCGCTGCTTGCGTTCTTGTACCGACATGACTCGAATCCTAGCACCGCTATACAATCGAGCGGCAGCAGCGCTAGCCTTGCCTTGTTATCTAGCAACGCTAGGTCTTAGGGGGGGTCATCGTGCTCAACGCACTCGGGGCGTTCACCACCGTAATCGTCGGCCTGATGGTGGGGGTGGAGTTCTCCGTCGCTTTCGTCATGAACCGGATCTTCAACGCTCTTCCCGAGGACAGTGGCCAGCTTGCCCGCGCCCACGGGGGCCGGATGCTCGGCGCCCTCATGCCGTTCTGGTACATCGGCTCGCTCGTCCTCAGCGCAGTCTGGGCCATCGCCGGATGGGACCGCCCAGGCGCCGGACTCGTCGCCATCGCCGCCGCGCTGCTGATCGTGAGCGTGATCATGTCGCTCCTGCTCCTCGTCCCGATCAACAACCGGAGCAAGACGTGGACCCCCGAGAACCGGCCCGCGGACTGGAAAGAGCAGATGAACCGCTGGGACCGCTACCACTACGTCCGCGTCGCCGTCATCGTCGCCGCCTTCGCCTTCCTGGTCACCGTCCTCGCCTGAGCTCGACATCCACAAGGAGAAGAACGATGTCACTGAAGAAGATCAACACCGTCCTGGCCGCCGCCTTCATCCTCTTCATCCTCTGGTTCGGGTCGGAGTTCATCCTGCGCCCGGAGACGGTGGCGCCGGGCTTCGGCCTGCCGGGTTGGCCGTCCGGCGACGGCGGCGGCTTCCTGATCGTCAAGGGGACCCGCGACATCGTCATGGCCCTGGTACTGGGAATCCTGCTGGTGGCAGGTCACCGCCGGTCGCTGGGCTGGGCGATGCTGGTGGAGGCCCTCGCCGCGTACGGGGACATGGCCAACGTGCTGGCCCACCACGGCTCCGTGGCAACCGCGCTCGGCGTCCACGGCCTGACCGCGACACTGATGGTGGCCAACGGCCTGCTGATACTGCGCGAAACCCGCAAGGTCGCGACTGCTCCGGCAACGCGCGCCCCGCAGCCCGCCCAAGGCGCGTACTGAGTCGTGATCACCGACTGGGTCGGGTGAGGTCCTCGATCCAGATCACGGAGGCCCGGAGGTGGAGTCCGGCGAGATAGCTCCCCGGGGTCTTGTCGTAGCGGGTCGCAATGCCTCTCCATGCCTTCATCCTGTTGATCGCCCGCTCGACGGTGTTCCGTTCCTTGTAGAGCTCGACGTCGTGACTGACGGGCCGGCCACCTCCACTGCCCTTCTTCTTTCGGTTGGCGGCCTGGTCCTTCTTCTCCGGGATGACCACCTTGATACGACGTTTGCGCAGGTGGGAACGGTTGCCGCGAGACGAGTAGGCCTTGTCTCCGGCGACCGCGTCCGGACGGGTGCGGGGCCGGCCGACGGGCCCGCGCACCCGCACCTTCTCCAGGACGGGGATGAACTGCGGGCTGTCCGCTGCCTGCCCCGCGGTCAGGATGAACGCCAGCGGGCGGCACTTGCGGTCGGCGGCAAGGTGGACCTTGCTGGTCTGGCCGCCCCTGGAGCGTCCGAGCAGGGCGGCCTTCAGCCGGAGTTTCCGCCGACGCCGGGTCGTCGTTCTTCCCGCGCGGGGTCGCTTTCGGACTCCTGCCCGCTTTGTTCTTCGGGGCCCCCCTTTGACCTGGCCTTCTCCTCCTCGGCGGTGGCTTTCTCCAGGGCGGTGATGACGTCATCGTCGAGGTGCATCCCGGCCGCGTCGTGGTGGGCGCGGGCGGTGGTGGAGTCGATGGTGACCAGGGAAAGGTCCACCTCACCGCGCTTCGCGGCTTCCGCGATCAGGCCCTCCGGCAGGGCCCCGAAGATCCCAGCGCCACGCCACTGCCGGAAGCGGTTGTGGACGGTCGACCATGCACCGAACTCTGCCGGCATCTCCCGCCACTGGCCGCCCGTCTTGAACCGCCAGATCACGCCCTCGAACTGCTGCCGCAGCCGCTCGGGGAACGGGCCGTACTCGCCGATCGGTAGGTACGGCTCGATGAACTCCCACTCCGGGTCGGCCAGTTGCACTCGCGTCACGTGCGACGGTCTACCGGACCAGAACGTGCCACGAAGGCACATCACGCAGATTGATCACGACTCGATACGCGCCATAGAGCCCGCCGCCGAGGACGAACCGAAGTCCCCGTCCGTGTCGGTACGCCGTGCCTGGGGAGGCCCTCTCCCGCAGTGCGGCGCCCACCCCGGCCGAGGCGGTGGCGGTGCCCCTCGTCAGGGTCCCGCGTGCACCTGGCACGCCCACAGGCTGGGCGTCCGGGGATAGGTGTCGCGCAGGGCGCGTACGGCGTGGTGCAGGGCCTCGGCCGTGCGGGCGACGTCGAGGATGCCGTCGCCCCTGTTCAGGGTGGAGTACACGCTGAGCGCGACGTCCGCCCCGATCGCGTCGTCGACGTGCCACAACGAGCCGACGACGTGGGGGAAGCCGGCGATCTGGAAAGCGCTGACGATGTGGACGGCCTCGTCGGCGAGTTCGGGGCTGGATCGCAGGGTGTCGCACGCCGACAGGTAGGCGAGCCGGACCGCCGGAAGTCGCAGTCGAGCCAGGTCCCGCACGGTCAGAGGGCGTTCGTCGTGGTCGTGCAGGACGAGCCGGCTGTCGGAGGCGTGTTCCAGGTCGCCCGAGGCGTGGCAGGCGAAGTGCGCGTAGGCGTGGTCGTGCAGCGCCGAGACGACCGCGGAGTGGGTGGCGGAGTCGTCGCGAAGCAGGGTGGCCCGGGGGATCAGGCGGGCCAGGTGTTGGGCCTCGCGGAGTGCGCCCGGGAGTGGGGCCTGCCCGGGGGCCCGCGCGACGCTGACGACGAGGGTCCCGGTGCCCGCCGGGCGGGTGGTGCGCAGACGGGCGTGGTGCAGGGCCCGCAGGGTCGGCGTGTACGAGGAGACCACCCGGTCCAGCGCCCCGGGAGCGGCGTCCGAGGGTGCCGCCGCGTGCAGCGGCAGAGTGCCGAGGAGACCCCCGGGCGACCACCACACCCGGGTGGCACCGGGGAGCCGGTCGAGGACCGGGCCGGTGACCGCCCGCCACAGCCAGGCGAGGGTGTCGCGAACGTCCTGCTGCGCGCGCTGCGACTGCTTGCGCGAGGTTCCGGGTCGGTCGATCCGGACCAGCGCGTTCTCGAAGGTGCGCCGCCGTTCGGCCGTCGTACGCGGGTCGAGGTCGGGGAGCGGTACGGCCTCGATGGTGTGCTCGGTGACGACCAGGGCGTCACTGCCGTACGGGGAGACGTTGACCAGGACCACCGGGCCCGCGGCGGCCGTGGTGCGCAGCTCGCCCTCGTCCCGGTCCCGCACCGGCCGCAGTAGCCCCAGCTCGGGGTGCTCGGCGCGGATCGTGGCGGTGAGATCCTGCCATGCGGTGGCCAGAAGCTGCCGCTCGTCGGCCCGGGTGTCGACGGGACCGGACGCTTCCTCCGGCAGGAACCCGTCGCTGCCCGTCGCCCTGTCGAGGGCCGCCCGAAGTTCCTCGAAGCGGTCGGCGAGGTCCGGGGCGGTCTCCCGGAGCCGGGTCAGATCGCTGTCCGCGTCGAAGGTGTGGGAGAGCATCACGCCCCTCGCCTGCTCGAGCAACCCGACCGCGAGTCCGGGCCGACCACAGCGCACCGCGCAGGCGGCGGCGGCGGAGCCCAGTCCGACGGTCCGACTCAGCAGGAACTCCTGATCGTCGCGGACGAGATGGCGGGGTGCGACCGAGTGCAGCAGGTCGACCGCCACGACGTAACCCTCCAGAGCGCCGGCCCAGTCACCCAGCTCCGCTCGCACTTCGCCCCAGGCCTGCGCGGCGCCCAGGCGTGGGGCAGGTGGGCACTGCTGTTCAAGAGCCGCCTGCCGGAAGTGCTCGGCGGCTTCGGCCAGTGCACCGTGTTCGGGGCGACGCCGGGGGCCCGTGAGCCGCAGGGCGTTGCCCAGATTCGTCAGGCGCCGGGTACGCGTGGGGTGGCCGGGGGCGGTTGCGCCGAGGGCCCGGCGTAAGAGCGCGACCACCTCCGCCCTGGCCTTCGACGACACAAGGGTGAGGGGGTTCAGAAGCCGGGCGTTCGCGGCCACCGTGAGGGCGCCTGCCAGGTGGGGGGAGTCCGGGGAAAGTGCTGCGACCACCGCGTCCGCCAACGCGCGGGCCTCACGCGCCTCGGCCGCTTCGTCCTGCCGCACGCCGTGCGAGATGCGGTGCAGCAGGGCCACGGCGAGGTTGAGGCGGCGCCGGGGCAGCATCGGGTCGCCCTCCGGGGTGAGAGCCAGTCCTTGTCTCAGGAGCCGTACCGCCTCGTCGAGCCTGTCGGCCGGCCCGGGGAGCCGTTCGAAGCCCGACACGAGACCGATCCCGAGCGAGCTCAACGTGCTTGCCCGGTGCGCGACGCTCGTGCCGGGGAGTTCGGCGGCCCGTCGCCGGCACTCCTGGACCTCCCGAAGGTCGGCGCCGTCCTCGGTCAGTTGGTGCCGCAGGCTCAGCGCGCCACTGAGGTTGAGCAGCCGCGGCCCCAGCGACCCGTGTCCTTCGCGGGTGAGTGCCACCGACTCACGGTGCGCTGTCACGGCCTCGTTCAACTCCGCCGGATCTCCCGATTGCTGATGGCAGGCGATCAGTACGAGGCCGAGATCGTCGAGTGCCGTGGGGCGGTCCGGGTGCCCGGTCGGCATGAGGGCCACGGCCAGCCGCAACCGGCGCAGAGCCTCGTCCAGATCGGCCCTGTTCGTCCTCGGGTCACGCAGATAGCGGTTGTAGAGGGCCATCGCGGGTGTGAGGAGCGGCAGTCGTGGACCTTCCGGTCCCTCCGCCGAGGAGAGGGGGCGTTCGATGAGGCTGAGCGCCGCGTCCAGATCCGCGTGGGAGCCGGTCGCGACGGACCGGGCGCGCAGGGCGTTGCTCAACGAGACGCGCAGGACTCCGGCCGACTCGGGACTCTCCGCTGCCCGCAGTGCCCCGGAGAACAAGGCGATCGCCTCGTCCAGATCCTCCGCACGACCGACGTGCTGCGCCCGGAGAACGAGCGCCGTGCCCAAATCGTGGTCCGCTTCGGCGGGCCGCTCCGGACGGGCGCCGACCACCCGGCGGCACAAGGCCACCGCCTGGTCGCACTCCTCGGGCGTCGCGCCCTCCACTCGGAGCATCAGGATCAGTCCCTTTGCCAGAGCGCCGAGACAGCTGGACAGGCGCGGGCTGCCGAGGGGAAGTTGGGCCAGTACGTCCCGCGCGATGCCCACCGACTCGTGCAGGTCCTCAGGATCGTACGAGTCCGTGTAGCGGTCCAGGAGCCGGCGGCCCAAGCCGTCGAGGGCGAGGAGCCGTTCGGGGGAATCGGCGGGGATTCTTCTGAGGGCACTGTGGACGAACCGGACCGGATCTCCGTCCGCCAGATCTCCGAAGGGCCAGGTCGCCCCCGCGACGGTGACCGTGTCGGTCGCCGCTCGGAGCCGTCCCTGGAACGCGGGGTCGTACTCCGGTGTCGCGAGGACGGCGAGACTGCCGAGTCCGACGGCGGTGGCAGCCCGGATCTCGGGCGAGGGGAGAGCCGCCGTCAGCAGGACGGCCAACTCGTGCAGATTGCGGACGCTTTCGGAGGCTCCCGGCGGGGAATGGTGCTGTCGTCCCTCCGCCGCGATCTTGAAGGCGGCGGCCGAGGCGGTCCACTCGTCGGGGCCGTCGGCATTCTCCGGGTCGGGGTGCGTGGCCGGATCGGCGGAGGCGTAGCCGGCCGCCAACCCGGCCGGCACCAAGTCCGGATCGCTTACCCACACCGGGAAGAGGAGGGTGCCGGCCATGCACCCGTGTACGACGCCGAGGTCCCCGGGGTCGGTGAACGCCCGGGCGGCACAGAGCCAACCGGCCGCGTGTCGGGCCTCCATGTCGGTCCTCGTGTCGCAGGTCCGCAGCAGACCCCGCAACTCGGCATCCGCGGCGGGGCCGAACACCGCATCCGTCCGCCCGTCCGCGGCCAGGTCCACGCGCGTGCGGACAGCCTGGAGGAACCAGTCCCGGTCGTATCTCACCTGTCGCTCCTCCGGCGCTCGCCGCGGGAAGTCGCCCGTCTTCGTCGTTCGATCCGTTCGTATCGCCACCGCTGTCCGGGCAGTCGGCAACGCGACTCCAACTCCGCACCCATCATGCACACTTGTCCCATGACCGGATCTGCCGACCTCCCTGAAGCCGGCCGGTGGGCCGCAGCAGCGCTGTGCGTACTGCTCGGCTCGCCCGGTGACCTGGCGCAGCCGGGCGTCCGGGAACCGGCCGAGCGGGCACGGGACCTGCTGCGATCGGGAGCGGACGCCGGTGTGGGCACGGAGACAGGCTCGGGACCGGACGGCCGTGCGGGCTCCGGCGCCGACGAAGCGGGCTCCGGCGCCGACGAACTCGCCGCCTGTTACGCCGCCCTGGACACGGCCCTGCGCCGGGCGGGAGATGCTAGGGGCCTGGTCAGCGGGGCCCGGAGCGCGAGGATCTCGGGCATCGCTCGTGACGTCAAGGTCGCGGTGTGCCCCGGGCCGGCCCACTGTACCCGGGTCGAACGGGCGCGCGACCTGCTCCCGGCTCCGGCCTGCGCCGTCAACGGCACCCGTATGAGCAGGCGCCGCCTCGGTCCCGGCCAGTGACCCCGCCGGCATGAACCCTCTCCTCGCCACACTGGGTGGCAAACTCGCCGAGCGCTGGCTCAACATGCTGGTTCTCCCCGGTGCTCTCTTCCTCGCCACCGCAGCCGTCGGCACCACCCTGGGCCACCGCCACTGGCACGACATCGAACGGCTGCGCACCGCACTGGACGATCTCGCGACCCGCCCCGCCCTCGACCGCGCCGGTACCGCCGCGCTTCTGGTCGCCCTCCTCCTGCTGGCCGCGAGCGCGGCCTCACTTGCCGCGCAGTTCCTCGCCGGCGCGATCGAGCGGTACTGGCTCCGGTTCGGGCGCGACCCGCTGTCCCGTGCCCTGACCGCCCGCCGTGCCCGCAAGTGGCGCGAGCTGGACACGCGGTACGAGGAGGCGTACGGCGACATCTCGGTGACCGAGGGCCGGCCGTGGGCTCCGCCGGAGGTGCTGGCGCGCATCGAGAACCTCGCCGAGGCCCGCGACCGGGTCGCGCTCCACACGCCCGCCCGCCCCACCTGGTACGGCGACCGTGTCGGGGCTGCCAGGGAACGTGTCCACACCGCCTACGGCGTGGACCTCGCCGCGGTCTGGCCACGGCTGTGGCTGATCCTTCCCGAGCAGGCTGTACGCCAGATCCACTCCGCCCGTGACTCCTTCGCGGCCGCCGCCCGCATCGGCGCCTGGGCCGTGGGCTACGCCCTGCTCGCCTGTTGGTGGTGGCCGGCCGCCCTGGTGGCCGTCTGCTGCGCGGCCGTCGCCCGTTCCCGCGCCCACGACGCCCTGGACCTGTTCGCCGAGCTCATCGAGGCCGCCGTCGACGTCCACGGCCGGGAGCTGGCCGAACGCGTCGGCCTGACCGGGGCAGGCTCGGTGGTGCTGGCCGACGAGGTGGGGGAACGGATGTCGGAGCTGTTCCGGAAGAGCGGGTGACCGGGGCCGTCCGAGCAGGGGCTGAACCGTCGGCGTATCGGCCCGGGCGGCTCTCCTGGCAGCGGCGCCGGTGGACAGGATGGTTGGGTAGCCATCAGGGACGCCGACCCGCGCAGCACCGGTCGGCCCGTACCTGATCCGTCCGCACTGATCCGTCCACACCTGATCCGTCCACACCTGATCCGTCCACACCTGATCCGTCCGCACCCGATCCGTCCGCACACCGCGAGGAGACTCCATGACCGTGTCCGACCGCTACCGCACCGCCTGGGAAGGCTTCTGGGAGGAGAGTTCCGGCGACCAGGGAGAGCCCTTCTGGGACGCGGATCCGGCCCTGACGGCGCGGCGCGACCTCGAACACCTCACCCCGTACGCCGACCACTCCCTTCCGGTCGCCGACCTCGGGTGCGGCAACGGCACCCAGACCCGCTTCCTCGCCACCCGCTTCACGCGTGCGGTCGGCGTCGACCTCTCCGCCGCTGCCGTCGCCCACGCGCGCCGGACCGACGCGAGCGGAGCCGCGACGTACGAGCAGCTCAACCTCGCCGACCCGAAGGAGACCGCCGCGCTGCACGAGCGCCTCGGCGACACCAACGTCTACATGCGGGCCGTCCTGCACCAGAGCGACCCCGAGGACCGCCCCGCGGTGGCCGCCTCCGTCGCCCGGTTGGTCGGCGCGCACGGCAGGGCCCTGGTCCTGGAGCCGACCGGTCGGGCCAAGGAGGTCATCGCCGCCGTCGCCGCCCAGCCCGGCGGCCCTTCCCTCAAACTGCGCCGTGTCAAGGAACACGACCTGCGCCCCGGCGAAGTCGCCGAGGGTGAAGTCGCCGCCCTGCTGCGGGCGGCGGGGCTCACTGTCCTGGGCGAAGGCGTCACCGCCCTCGCCATGAGCGAGACGCGCCCCGACGGCTCCAGGGTGGAACTCCCCGCCCGCTGGTTCGTCGCCGGCCGCCCCTGACCCGGAATCCGTACGGCGGACCCTCGGACGCGAAAGCCGTGCGGGCGGCATGGGGCGACAGGCCGATGCCGTGGAGGTAGTAGGAGCCGCCTGACGGCCCGACAGGTCTGCCGCGATCCGGGGGCGATCCCCGGGCGGGGTGCGGTGTCTCCCCGGCGCCTGGGAAACCGCCCGAGCGTGCCTTGTCGGTCGCGGCGTTGGCGTGTGCACCGAGATGCCCGTACCTCCGGCCGCCCAGGTGGTGAGGCCGTGGTCAGTGAGGCAGCGACTTGACGTTGATGACGGGGGGTCCGGCGGGGGGCATGACGGGCGCCAGGATGATGCGGCGCTCGTCATCGGCGTAGTCGAGCCGTGCGGCGTAGGAGAGGGGAGAGTGGCTTCCGTTGGAGTCCCGCAGCCCGCTCTGATCGGCCAGCTGTGTGGCGCGGGTCTTGAGGTGCTGGGCCCACACCCGGGGGTCCGTGAGGGAACCGGATGGGACGAGATAGCCCATGCCGGCGCCGACAAGCTGTTCGGCGAGGGCTGCGAGGGCGTCGCCGGCGCAGCCGTACCCACTCGTCGGCAGCCTCTCGGCGAAGAGGCCCACGGTCAGAACCCAGGCCAGGGCGAAGTCCTGCAAGTGTTCGCGCTCTTGGGCCCGGACGATCGCCTGGAATTCCGGGGTGATCTCCAGGCACAGTTGGTGCGGCGCGAGGTCGGGACCGGGTGCGGTCGCCCAGGTGATCGGCGGGGAACCGACGAGCAGGTACGCGCCGTCCGAGCCCCACGTGCCGTTCGCGCGGGTGACCATGCTCACCGGGGAGATGCCGACCTGGGCGATCTGAATGACGACGTCACTCAGGTCGAACTGATGGTTGGCGGCCACGAGCCCCCCGTCGACGAATTCGAGCGCGAAGGAGTCCGGCAGCCTGTAGCCGGTGACGCCGAAGACGAGCCGCCGTCCGTGGATGCCCAGCGACGAGAGGGGAACCCTCTGGACCGTCGGCGATTTGACGGTGTACTTCTGCATCAGGGCAAGTAGCGGGTTCGCTTGTTCTGTCATGCGGTGTCTCCCCCCTGACCCGGGGTCCCGCGCGAGGGGACACCGTCGGTCAGCTCCACTCCGTGAGGGCCGGTCGGCCGTGCTCCATCATCGGCCGCACACCCTCTCTCCATCGGCTCTTCGCGACAAGCGGATGGCCCCGGTTCCGCTTCGTGCCGTGTCATGGGCCGACGTTGCGGCGAGGCCGTTCGCGGGTTGTCCGGCATCGTGCCCGGACGGGGCAGACGGAGGCGGGCCTCCGGCCGGCGATGTATCGCCACCCGGATCGGTTTCCGCCCGGCCTTCCTGGTGCGCGGGCCTCTGCCCGGCTGCAAGGAGCGGTCGCTGTCGTGCGTGGCACGTGGATCTCCGAGTGAGTGAGGACTGCAGGCCCGGACGGCGGGTGGGGTGTGCGGGTCGCGACCGCACACCCCACCCGGCCGGAGAAGGCCAACCGGGCGTGGTGGCGCTCCCTTTCGGCCGGCGGGCGTCAGAGGCCCGTGGTCACGTCACCGGTCCTGGGAGAGTGCGAGGAGTTCGGCGAAGGTGCCCCCGGCGTGGACGAGGTCTTCGTAGCGGCCCTGTTCGGTGATGCGGCCCTCCTCCATGACGATGATGTGGTCGGCGATTTTCGTGTTCTCCAAACGGTGGGTGACCACGATGGTGATGCGGTCGGCGGCGATGGCCTTGATCCGCTCGAAGATCTGGTGCTCGCCGCGCGGGTCCATCTGGGAGGTGGGCTCGTCCAGGATCAGCAGTCCGGGTTGGCGGTACAGGGCCCTGGCGCAGGCCACGCGCTGCCACTGGCCGCCGGAGAGTTCGGAGCCGCCGAAGACCTCGCGGGAGAGCAGGGTGTCCAGTCCGGCGGGGAGGCCGTCGACCGCCTCGCGCAGGCCGGCCGCGTCGATGGCGGACCAGACGGGGGCGTCGTCGGCGGTACGGGGCTGGCCGAGGGTGACGTTCTCGCGGACCGGCATCGGCCACTGGGCGAAGATCTGCGGCACCAGACCGGTCCGCGCCCAGACCGTGGCGGGGTCCACCTCGGCCAGGTCGGCGCCGTTCCAGGTGACCCGGCCCTTGTCCGGCAGGTAGATGCCGGTGAGGAGGCGGGTGAGCGTGGACTTCCCCGAGCCGTTCGTTCCGACGATCGCGAGGATCTGGCCGCGTTCCAGGGTGAGGGAGACACCGTCGACGGCGGGCCGGTCCTTGCCGGGGTACTGGTAGACGACTTCCTCCAGTTCGATGCGCTCGGTCGCCCCGCCGTGCCTGCCGGGGCCGCGCTCGGGTGTACGGGCTGCCGCGTCGTCGAGGAAGGTCTGCATGTCGCCCAGGTAGAGGCTGGTGTGGAAGACGGCGGCGCCGTTGGTGACGACCTGGGAGAGCGAGGCGAGCGCGGTCTGTACGGCGAGGACGGCCGTGGCAGCGACCGCGAGTTCGATCCGCCCGGAGACCGCCAGCCACGCGAGGACGCCCCAGGCGGCGAGGAGGAAGGTACCGCCGACCGCGGCGGAGGCCAGGGCGATGCGCAGGGTCTGTGGGGCGGCGGCCAGGGTGCGTCGGTCGCAGCGGTCGGACAGGGCCCGGAACCAGTGGACGAGGTAGTCGGCCATCGAGTTCGCGCGGACCTCGTCGCCGTATTTCGAAGTGGTCGCCCACCAGCGCATCATGCCGCGCACGTTGCGGTCGGCGATGTTGGCGTAGTGGATCTCGTAGTCGACCCGGGCGGTCAGGACCGCCCCCACACCGGCCGGCAGTACGGCGAGCAGGAGCAGCGGAAGCATCAGCGGATTCAGCGCCGACAGCACGCTGCCCGCCGTGACCATGCGGATCAGCGCCGACAGGAACCGCTGGGCGTCGGTGACCATCACCTGGGTACGCATCACCCCCATCTCGGCCGCCTCGTACCGGTCCGAGAAGCCCTCCTCCGCGTACGCGGACGCTTCGACCCGGCACACCGCCTCGACCAGCGCGGTGTCCGTCTCCGTAGTCAGCCGCGGGGTGATCCTCCGTGCCGCGTACGTGGCCACGGCCGCCGCACCCCGGCCCAGCGCGGCGGCGAGCGCGACCACCACCAGGGCGGGAAAGGCTCCGTGCAGCCGGTCACCCGCCGAGCCTTCGCCCAGGACGGGGCGCATGGCGTGGGCGGTGGCCGTCAGCAGGACGGCCGCCGAGACGCCCGTGATCACCTGACAGCCGACCAGCAGCTGTACGGCCAGGCGGTCGGTCCGCCAGGACAGCCGGGCGATCCGGCCCAGGACGGACGGGATCTGCGCGCACATCCGCCGGAAGGAGACCTCGGCGAGGGGATTGACGGAGTACTGCCCGCTGTACGTGATCTCCGCAGGTGGCGGCGGAGGAGGGGGAGAGGCGGCCTGCTGCTCGTTGGCGGTGGTCGAGGTCAACGTGGTTCCCCTTGACGGTCGTCCGGCACGGTCGTGGGGATCAACGACCTGGTTGGGATATCGAACACACGTGTTTCGGTCGGTCCCGGAAGCCCGGGATGGAGCGGGCGGCGGCGTGTGCGTGATGCATCGACCCGCTGCCCGCAACAGGAGTGCCGTGCACGGGGGTTGGCCGAATCGCCGAGGATCGCGCTTGGCGCGGCGGGAGGGGGTGTCGGTCGGGTGGGGGTGTGCTTGCGGGGTGCTGGGGCGTACCGAGGGAGTGCTTCGAGGCGTCCGGCCGGGGGCGGCGTGAGGACGGTGAAGGTCGCCAGGTTCGACGGAGCGGACGCGCCCTGGTTCAGCTCCCGGATGCTGAAGGAGGGACGATCGAGATCGGCCGGGTTCGGGGGCCCCGGAGACGTCCGCCGGCATGCGATGCCGGCACGGTGTCCGGTTCTACGCGGCCGGTGCCGCCAGGCGGAAGCCCACTCCGATCGCTTCGAGATCCGGCTCGTAAGCGCCGTGTTGTCGGGCGCACCGGGCCAGGTCCCGGCCGTGGCGGAACGCGCCACCCCGGGTGAGGTGCCGGTCGAAGGCCCAGTCCTCGGTGCTCGGCACCCCGGCAGGCGCGCCGGGGTAGGGGCGTGGACGGTAGAGGTCCACTCGTCGGCGTTCCCCGCCATGTCCAGCACCCCGAAAGGGCCGGCGCCGCCGGGGAGTGATCCGACCGGCATCGTGGTGCCGATACCGAGGTCCACCAGACTTGGAACCAGGGCATCGGGGGCCGGTGGAACCGTGCGGCGCGGCTCCGGGAGCGATTCACGCGGCAGGGAGGGAGTGCACGCTGACCGCGTAGCCGCAGCCCGGCTCGTAGGGGTCGCCGCTCCATGTGGCGTAGCGCTGCCGCAGGACCAAGCCGGCCTGGACGCACCAGTCGTCGAACTCCGCAAGGGTCAACGGCGCTTCTGGCAACGGGAGATGTGCCGCGTCCAGGCCCATGCCGGTGACCAGCAGGCCGCCGGGGCGCAGCGCGGCAGTCAGCTGCCGGACGACGGCCGGCTCGGTGCCGGGGGCCAGCAGGGGGATGACGTTTCCGGCGGCGAGCGCCAGGTCGAAGCCCGGCTCAAGGCCGAGGGTGTCCAGTCGGGCCAGGTCGCCGAGGAGCCACTCCTGCGTGGGGGCCTCGCGCAGGGCGACGGCGAGCATCGAGGCGTCGACGTCCACGCCGGTGCAGTGATGGCCCATCTCGGCGAGCCGGATCGCGATCCGGCCGGTGCCGCACCCCGCGTCGAGTACCCGGGCACGCGGCTTCAACAGAGCGGCGCAGAAGTTCGCTTCACCGTGGACGTCGTGGCCGGTCTCGGCGAGCCGCGCGAAGCGCCGGGCGTACTCCTCGCCCGCTTGTCCGCCGGTCAGTTCCGCCCAGCGGTCGTCTTGCCCAGTCATGTTCGGTGCGCCTTCCGGTCGGCTCGTCCCGCAGGGGTGAGGCGGGTGTCCTGCCGGCATTTTCGCAGGTCGGCTCCTGGGAGCAGGTCGTGTGCCCCGGATAGGCGGGGCGTCTGCCCGCTGAGAACTCCTGACGAAACGGGTGTCGGGGAACGTTGCGGGACGGCCCGTGAGCCCGGTGGCCATGAGCCGGAGCGGTTCGTGAGCGGCAGCATTCGCCCGGGACGTCCGTGGAAGCGGAGTGGTCCGGTCTGTGCGCGATGACAGCCCGCCGTACGGGATGCACGGCCACGACTGGCCGGCGGGTTCGGACCGTTCCTCAAGCTCCCCACTTGCCGGGCAGCCGCGGTCTGTTCCGCCCTGAAACGCCCGCACCCGGGCCGTGATGGCTGCTCCATGCCGGGGTAGACGGCGTTGACCAGCCCGATCTACAGGACGGAGCGGCCGGAACGTGGCCATCACTACCACTGGTGCGGTGTACGGGTGCCTGGGCTTGGGGGCGCTCCTCGCGGCGGTGCTCCCCCGTCTGCTGTCGCGGCGGCCGGTCTCACCGCCCATGGTGTTCCTCGCGTCCGGGCTTCTCGTGTACGCGCTGCCGCTGCCCCTCCCCCTGCCGAGGGTGGACCCGACGGAGCATACGGCGTGGGCGGAGCACCTCACCGAACTCTGCGTGATCGCCTCCCTGATGGGCGCGGGTCTCGCCATCAATCGTCCGTTCGGACGGCGCTCCTGGCGCACCACCTGGCGTCTGCTCGGCGTGGCGATGCCACTCGCCATCGCTGCCACCGCGTTGGTGGCCTGGTGGCTGCTGGACTGGCCGCCGTACGTCGCGCTCCTGCTCGCGGCGGTGCTCGCGCCCACGGACCCGGTGCTCGCCTCCGAGGTGCGGGTGGGGGAGCCGTCGGACCACGAGTACGACGAGGACGAGGTGCGCTTCGCGCTGACGAGCGAGGCCGGCCTCAACGACGGGCTGGCCTTCCCGTTCGTCCTGGGCGCCCTCGCGCTCGCCGCGGCGGGCGGCGGCCTGTCGACCGGCTGGATCGTGCACTGGGCGTGGAGCGACGTACTTCTCAGGCTCGCGGTCGGGGTGGCGGTGGGAGTGGGAACGGGCCTGCTGCTGGGCCGTGTCCTCTTCCACGCCGCTGCCAGGCCGCTGAGGCTCGCGGAGCACGGCGAGGGCTTCGTCGCGCTGGCGGTGACCCTCACCTCCTACGGCATCGCCGAATCACTGCACGGTTACGGGTTCCTGGCCGTTTTCGCGGCGGCCTGCACGCTGCGCAGCCGGGAACGGGGCCATGAGTACCACCGGGTGCTGCACGAGTTCATCGAGCAGATGGAGCGGCTGCTGATGGCGGTGCTCCTCTTCGCGACGGGCGCCTTCATAGCGACGGGCGCCCTGGCCCATCTCACGTGGCAGGGTGCGGCGACGGGTTTGCTGCTGCACCTGCTGATACGGCCGCTGACCTCCTGGGCCGCCCTCCTGCGGGGCCCTGGCTCGCGGAAGGAACGGCTGGTCACCTCGTTCCTCGGCATCCGCGGCATCGGCTCGTTCTTCTATCTCGCCTACGCCTGCGGCCGGGGGGATTTCGGCGCCTGGGAGGACGAGTTGTGGGCGGTCGTGGTCTTCACCGTGCTCGTCTCCGTCGTACTCCACGGAGCTGCGGCCACTCCGATCACCGCGCACCTGGACCGGAAGAACGGTGAGGAGAGCGGCGAGGAGAGCGGTGAGGGGACCAGTGCCCCGAGCGCCGCCCCCGAGGCCCGGTGCGACCGCCTCGACAGGGACGACGACGCGCCCCGCGAACGAGTCTGAAGCACCCGCACACGTGGAAGTACGAGCGGCGCGCCCACGACGTCCACCCCTCAGCCGACTTGGCCGAGGGCAACGGTGCGGGATCCTGAAGCGAAGCCGTCGAAGGACTGCGGTTCTGCGCCGACGGATGCACCCATGCCTGGCACCAGTTGGCGGCCGGAACCGACCCGGGAGCGGCCACCGCGTGATCATCAGAGGTTCTGTGGACTTCTGAAGTTGGTGCTATGGCCGTGGGCCATAGCGTGGACCCGGCCCGCCGGCGGGCGATGTTCGACCAGGCCGACGACGACTCACCGGGTGCTCAGACATCCCTTACGGGTGGTGAGCCGTGCATCACGCTGCACCTCTTCCCCATAGTGGGCGGCGGTTGTGACGATCGCTTGAAAGTCGTGCAGCGACGTGACCGCGACGCGGGGCGTGGGCGTCCCCAAGGGCGGTTCGGCGAGCTCGCCGAGCACGATCGCGTTCGTGCCGTGGACATACCCGTGGACGAGCCAACCGTCGAGGGACTCGGCGGCCCCCAGCAGCGACGGATCATTCAGGGCGGCATCGGAGCGCAACACGGAAAGCGTCGCGGCCGGGTCAGCGTCGGGCTGGGCCAGACGCGGGTCCTCAAGTCTGGCCATGTTCTGCAGTGTCAGCATCATCGAGCCGAGGATGCAGGGCTCCGAGTCGCCCATGACGATCGAGTCCACGATGAGCTGGAAACGAAAGAAGCGCGCATCCCAGGGGTCACCTGCTGGGGTCAGGATCAGCCCGAATCGGCCGTCGTCGGTTGAGATGCGCATGCCTATGACCTCCCGTGGTGTTCCTCGGCTTTGATGCTAGAAGCTGCTGAGCGACTTCGCCGTAGCGGATGACGGTCTTCTCCGGTCGACTTCTGCCAGGTCGATCCCGCTGGCTTCCGTCCCACGATCGCTCAGCATGCAGCTCTGCACGACCCGGCCCGCGCTCTGCGTGAGATCGGGACCAAGCGGCGCACCCTGGCCCGTCACGCCCCGCCCCCTGGCCGAACCACGATCTACGCGACCTCGCCTCCCCCTGGCACTGCCCACCCGGACGAGCAGAGTGCCCTGCAAGGATGCAGGCGAGAAACGAGGCTCTCCCTGGAGATCATTTAGGGTCGGCACCATGGAGACCACGGGTACAGACCGGCGTCGGACGGCCGAGCGCGTGCGCGACACCCTGGCGCGGCTCGTCGCCGAGCGGGACGTGTGGGTGTCGACGGCTCACCCCGAACACGGGCCGCACCAGTTGCCACTGTGGTTCCTGTGGGACGGGCGAGCCGTGTGGATGTGCACCGGTGCGGACTCCGTGACCGCGCGCAACCTTCGTACGGAGCCGCGTGTACGCCTGTCACTGCCGGACACCTTCGACGTGGTGCTCCTTCAGGGGGAGGCGGAGTGCTTCCCCGACCTGGAGGTACCCGAAGGGGCGGCGAAGGCCTTCGCCGACAAGTTCGGGTGGGACCCGCGCGCGGAGGAGGGGCCCTACCTGTACGTACGCGTGGTCCCGAGCACCGTACGCGCCTGGCGGGGCGTGCCGGAGCTGCGCGGGCGAGTCGTCATGCGGGACGGGGAATGGGTTGCGGGGGCGTAGCCGACCCCCCACGGCTCGCGGCGGACGTTCGGGTCAGTTCTCTGCGGCGTACGAGGTGAAGTCCCGCCAAGCGGTGGGGGAGAGGGTGAGTTCGGGGCTCAGTGCGTCCTTGGAGTCCCGGACGTGGATTGACTGCGGCCCCTGAGCCACTTCGACGCAGTCGTCACCCTGCGAGCCGCTGTAACTGCTCTTGATCCAGGTCAGTTCGGACGTGCTCATAGCGTTCCTCGCAATCGCTTCAACAGGCGCAGGGAGTCCGCAGGGGGCAGAGCCTGTGACCGCAGTTTCGCATATCGCTGCTGGAGCAGGCTGATCTCTTTCGGGCTGGCGATCAGCCTTCCGTTCTGCTGCCCTTCGGAGTAGGCGAACCACTGGTTGTCCGGAGTCTCGGCCAGTCGCATCGGCCCGTCCAGGCCCGCGTGTGACGGCTGACGCAGCGGCATCAGCTGAAACTCCACGTTCCAGTTCCGTTCGATCAACTCCAGCAGTACGTCGAACTGTTCGCGCGTCACGGCTTCCCCGCCGGTCCACCGTTCCAGTACAGCCTGCTCGACGATGAAACTGAAGGCCGTGGGCGGCTTCCGGGTCACCGCCAGCAGCTCCTGCCGGGCGATCCGTGCGGAGATCCGCTCCTCCAGCTCGTTCACATCGGGCAGCGGCGGCACGTCCATCGACACCGCTCGCGCGTACGCCTCCGTCTGCAACAGGCCCGGCAGCACCCGGCACTCGTAGGTGTACAGGCTGATCGCCGTCATCTCCACACGTGCCCACTGCCGGAACCAACTCGCCAGTCCTGCCTGCCGCGACAGGTGCGGCGCGGCTTTGCGCAGTGCCCCGGTCCCTCCGAGAACCGGCTCCGCGCGTTCCACGAAGTCGCGGTCCGGCATCCGGCGGCCCTGTTCGATCGAGGCGACCGTGTGTTTGGAGAAGCCGACCCTGTCGGCGAACTCCTCGCGGGAGAGGCCGGCGTGCTCGCGCAGGGCCTGGAGGAACGCGCCGAACGTGCGCAGGCTGTCCGACACTCCTGGCTCGGCGCCCGTTCCCGAACCGCCCGGTCCTCCCGCGGCCAGTCCTCCCGACGCCGGTTCCGCAGCGCCGCCGTCCATGCTGTCGTAGCCCACCGTTGGCCACCTTTCGCGCGTACCCGCCCCGCCGTGCCGCACCCACGCGCCGCGTCGCCACCGAGCGTGCGCGTGTGACCTCACAGCGTACGGGTGGTGAGGGTGATGCGTGGTGGCGTTCGTGGGAAGCGGGCCTGGGGGAGTGCGGGGCCCGCCGTGTTCCGGGTTCGAAGCTTGGGTCTTGGGTCTTGGGTCTTGGGTCTTGGGTCTTGGGTCTCGGGGTTCTGGCTTCGGCTTTCGAGATTTGGGATTCGAGCGTCGATGTCGGGCCTCTCACTCGTACGAGGGATCTGCAGAGGTGCTCGGCCCGACGCTTGAGCTTCGGGATTCGGGGGCCGGGATGCGAGATCCGGGGTTCGAGCGGTGTTGTTCATCCGGGAGGTAGGTAGGGGGGTTTGAGGAAACCTCCCCTCCCTCCCACCCCCGTCACGGACAGCAAGTATGACTAATGGTGAGCGAGTTGCGGCGGAGAGTCACGCATGCTTACGGTGCCCTCAACGAATCGACCCCGACGCGGTGTTACAGCACCAGGCCGGGGTCTCACCAAAGATCGCACCCAAAAGAAAGACGATCTCGTGGCTACCCAGCACTTTAGTCCCGCCCTGCCCGCGCCCGCAGCTTCGCGGCCGTACCGCCGGGCCAACACCGGCTACGGCAAGCAGTCCGTCTCCGGCCAAGTCGCACCCGGACCCGGGGACTTCGCGTTCCTGCCGGAGCGTGAGCGGTACGTCGCCGCCTATGTCGACCACTTGCCCGACGGCGCGGCGATGGACATCAAGTCGCTGGCCAAGGACTTGCCCCTGTACGGGCAGATGGCCATCGGTACGGCCCTTCGGGCGCTCGGTGTGGCCGGGCACCTGCGGCGCGTGCGCAGGCGGACGGGGGGAGACGGCCCGTGCCGGTGGGTGACGCTGACCTTCTGGTCCCGCACCGCGCGGGACAGCGAGTGGTGGATCACCAGGCTCGAAGCGGAGTCCACCGAACCCGAGGAGTCACCCGCGCCCCCTGCCGAACCGTGTCCCGGGCCGGTGATTCCCCAGCAGCGCACTGCGGAGGGAGCCCCGGAACGGCCCGCGCTCCCGGACGCACCTCAGTCGGCCGATGTGCCTTCGGAAGCTGACGCCCCGGCCGAATCCGCTTCTCCGGCCGCCGATGCTCCTCCGGTTGCCGTCGCTTCACCGGCTGTCGCGGGCCCTTCGCCCGCCTACGTCGCCCTGGCCGAACTGGGCCACCGTGATCCTCGCTTGACGCTCTCCGCTGCGGACTGCGAGGTGCTGGAGCCGCTCGCTGCCGCCTGGTTCGCGCGGGGTGTCAGCGCCGGGTACCTGACGTCGGCGCTCACCGCCGGACTTCCCGAGCAGGTCGGCTCACCCGTCGGGCTGGTGCGCCGCCGCCTCACCGACAAGATGCCGCCCCGACTGTCCCCGACCCCCACCCCGCCACAGGTCCCGGCCCAGGGCGGCGCTCCCGGCGCCCGAGTGCGCGGGCTCCTGGTCGAGTGCACCGACTGCGGGCGCCCCGCCCGCGCCGAAGCACTCCCGGACGGCCTCTGCGCCCCCTGCCGCACCGCACACCAGGCCCCGCAGCCCGCCGCCCCGGACGCCGCCCCGGTGGTTGCCCCGGCCCAGGTCGAACGCGACGTCCCGGCCCTCGTCGCCGGTCTCCGCAATTTGATGCGCACCCCCTGAGCCCGCCCCGCCGCCCGCGCCTGGCCAACACAGCACGGCCTCCTGTTGCTTGTCGCGGTCGCCTAAGGGCTGTCCCGGAGGTGCGACGATCGCGCGGTGCCGGCCGCGATCATCTTCGTCGCTACTTCGGGCTGCACCTGGCGGCAAGTGCCACCGGTCTTCGGGGCCTCCTGGCAGACGATCCACCGTCGCTTCACCGACTGGTCCAGTGCCCGGGTCTGGGTCGGCACCGCTGGGTAGTCGAACGCACAGTGTCCTGGCTGAACGGCTGTCGCCGTCTGCACCGACGCTATGAGCGGAAGGCCGAGCACTTCCTCGCCTTCGTCGGCATCGCCTGCACCCTCATCTGCTACCGCAGAGCGGTGCAGGTCTAGGACTTGGCCCAATAGATCATGCGCTCGTGAGGCTGTCCGGTGGTCACGTCCGGTACACCTACCATGACGCGCGGCTCGATCAGCGGAATCTGTGGATGGAGAAGCGCCTCCAGGTCGCCAACGGCATCGTCAATGTCTTCGTCGATCTCGGCGGTATGGCGACGTACCCAGAAGGAGAGCAGCACTCTTTCCTCTTCGACCGCAATTGCTACCGCTACCACATCGGACGAGATCAGCCCTAGCAGAGCCTGCACCGCAGTGAGGGCGATGTCGTTGACGCGCTGAACCTCTGGGTCTGCCATGCAGATGGATCCTGCCCGATCACTACGCGATCGCACCAACAAAACGCTCACTAAGGCGCCTCGGCACCGCTGTCACGGGGCAACTACTCACTCGCTTCGGGGCGTTGCTCATGATGGATGATTGTTCTAGCCTGATGCAAACAATCCGAAAGGAGGGTCGCCTTGTCCTCGAACACCACGCCCGCGCGGGGCAGATCCCGTCTCCCTGCCTTACAACTCGTGGCGCTAGGTGCTCCGTTCGCCCTGGGCGCCGTTGTCTACGCGGTCGTCTTCGTCGTGAAGCACTCGACACTTCCGGATCCGGTCGGCATCCACTGGGACGCGTCGGGGTCCGCCGACGGTGTCACCTCCTCCCCGATGGGGCTGCTCGGTCTGGTCATGGGCGTCTTCGTCTTCGAGCTCGTCGGATTCGGTGCTTCCCTCTGGCAGGTGCGGTCGACCCCGGGCAGCCGTCTCGCACTGTCGGTACTGGCCTGGGCCACCGCCGCGTTCACCTGCGCGTTCTGCACCACGTCGCTCCTGGCCAGCGCGGGAGCGGCCGAGTACACCGACGCCACTTTCCCCACCCTGTCCCACTGGCTGGTCGCCGCGGGTGTGACCGTGGCGGGCGCGGGGGCGGGATTCCTCCTGTTCCGCAGAGAACGCTGAGCGAGGGAGCCCGGTGAAGCACGAGCGCGTCCCGGAGGAGATCGTCCTGTCAGCGGGTGAGCGGGTCGCCTGGGCGGGGGTGGCGGTATCCCGTTGGTCGTGGGTGTCCGGGGCGGTGGTCGCCGCGGTCGGCACCACGGGAGGCCTGACCGCCGCCGCGCCGTACGCGAGCAGTTTCTGGTGCCTCTGGGTCGTCGCGGCGATCCTGCTGAGTACCGCGGCGGTCCGGGTGAGCATCAACGACAGGGGCGTCACCGTGTCGTCCGTCGTCCTGCCGTTCGTCCGGAGGACGTTCACCGTCGCACGCATCGCCGGCGCTTCGGGGCGCTGGACGGACGCCCTGGCCGATCTGGGCGGCTGGGGTCCCTACCGCGTCATGCCCGGCCGGCACAGTGTCTCCTTGCGGACGGGCGACTCCCTCTGGCTCGACCTGGACGGTGGGCGGGAGTTCGTCGTGACCGTGGACGGTGCGGAGGAGGCCGCGGCCCTCGTCAACGCACTGATCACTCGCTCGGGACGGCACGCGGGGGGCGGCAGTGGTGCTGGTCAGGATTGATCCCGCCTCGTCCGTCCCCCTGTCCGACCAGATCGCCGCCTCAGTACGTCGGTCCATGGCTTCGGGGAACCTCCGGATCGGCGACCGACTGCCGTCGGCGCGCGCACTCGCGGCCTCCTTGAGCGTCAACGTCCATACGGTCCTCCGCGGATACCAAGCCCTGAAGACCGAAGGGCTGATCGAACTGCGCCCCGGGCGTGGAGCTGTCGTCACGGCCTTCGCGCCCGAGTCGCGGGCCTTGTTGATCGAACACTGCAGGCAAGCGGCTCGCCTCGCGCACCAGTGCGGCCTCAGCGACGAGGAGACACTCGCGGTCCTGCGCGCGTGCCTGGCGAACCCGTCATCCGGCACGCCGGTTTCCTGAGGGTTGTCCCGCAATTCCTGGCGGGTACGCGACGACAGCTACGGCACCTCCCCGCGTTGTCGGAACGTCCTGCTGCATCCAGTGCGCGGACGCTCCTCCGCCTTGCGATGCACCGCATCCGGCGCCGCGACCTGTCCGGTCCTGATCCGCCGGATTACACCCTCAGGGCGTGGCGTCAGCCGTCGCAATCCGGGGCCGTGCCGCGGTGCCGGCGAGGTCCTCGGTGGCCTCCGCTTCCTGTCGCTCCGAAACGCCGGGCGCGTCGACGTCCGCACTCCGGTCGTCCTTCCGGCGGTGCACGGAGGAGCCCGCCGGGAGGCACAGGACGACGATGCCTCCCGCCATGGCCAGGCTGAAACTCCACAGCCCCATCATCATGGCGATGGAGAGATGGAACATCACGCCTGCTGCCCCGACCCACAGCCTCGCCCGGGGGCGCAGCAGTAGACAGGCGGCCAGGGAGATCTCGATGAACAGTGGGGTCCAGGTCATGAGGGCAACACCCCAGGGCACGGAGACCAGTGCGCCGACCAGAGGCTCCAACCAGCCGGGAGCGCCGAAGGACGGGTTGTGGCTCCAGTACCACATCGCCGTGCCGTCGGCCCATTCCGCGTGCGGCAGTTTGGCGACCGACGCCTGGAAGTAGACCAAGGACATCTGGAGCCGGACGACCACCAACGACCCGGCGCCGACGAGCGCCCATGCCGGGCGTGCCGTGGCCGACGGGTCCTGCCAGTGCCATCGGCGCGGGTCACCGAGGGACGGCAGCACGAAGAGCAGGGCGAGAATCAACGAGATCTGGTCACCGCCGTCGCCGATCGCGATCCCGGTGACGACGCTGTAGTGCACATAGAGGTGCGGCAGGCAGGTCCAGCGTGGCCGCCAGCCGGAGGCGACGACCAACAGCACCGCGACGCATGCCCACATCAGCCACGTCAGGCCCGTGTAACTGTCCGGGGCGAGGCAGAACACGGACAGGCTTCCGGCGCCTTCGCACAACGGATAGTCACCGATGGTCGCGACCGGTCGGAACAGCGTCTCCGCGCTGGAGAACAGCAGGGTGCCCAGGGTGCCGAGGGCCACCAGGGTCCGGGCGAGACCGAAGACGTTCGTCCACGGAACGGCCACGCGTGTATCGCTCACCTGCACTCCACCTCCCACACGGCGGCACGGAGGGCGGTGTGCGTGCCGGACTGCAGATCCCGCCATGCCCAGGGAACCGGTTCCAGTTGGACGACGGCGACGCGACCGCACAGGGTGGGCTCGGGAGAAGCGTTCGTGGTGTGGACACCTGTCGGTACGGCCGCCAGGCACGCCTCGGCCCTACGGGCGTTGCCGCACTCCACCCAACGAGTACCGGGGGATCTCGTCAACAAGGCCACCTCGATTCCCTGGGAGCGGGAGGCCCGGTCGAAGCCGAAGGCGTTGGACGCCTTCGCGTGCGGAGCCAGAGCCGCGTGGTGCCAGCCGTTCCGGTCAAAGGCGAACGGGGCGTACTCCGTATCCCTGGCGGACTTGGTGAAGAAGGCCCAGCCCTGCGGGGCAACGGCCGTGAGTACGGGCTTGGCTTCCTCCTGCATCGGCAGACGCACGGCATTGGGGGGCAGCGCGGCCTGCGCGACGTACAACGCGAGCACCACCCAGCCGGCGACAAGGTACCTTGTCCAGGCACGTGGAACACGGATCCGCACGGTGGCCGGCCGGACGGTCAGGGGAATGCGGTCGGTAGGTTTCACAGCTGCTCTCCGCACCACGCCGCCCGGGACTCCGATCGGTTCGTCCCGGGCGGCGCCGCGCCATGTCGGTCCGGATCCGCTACACGGCCAGACGGCTGGTCAGGTCGGCGACCGCCTGCTCGGCGGCGATCGGGTCGGCTTCCGCGTCCTCAGGCGCGACACCGAACCAGAAGTTGACCTTCGTGAGGACGTTGGCCGCGACCACCACGTTCACCGCGGCGCCGAGGTTCACGGCCGCGACGGAGTTGACCGCAGCGACGGCGATCGCCACGAGACACCGTCCCTGGCCTGCGCCGGTGACCGGGACATCGCCCTCGTCCGTGCTCACCGCTCCGCGCAGAGCTTCACCCGCCGCGTTGAGCCCCGCCTCGACCCTCTGCGGAACCCCCGATCTCAGCTCTGTCGAGAAGGAGGCGAAGAAGTCCGCGTCCGTGGTGGCGATGGAGTCGAGCAACTGCTCGGTGGCAGCTCGGGCTTCGGGCGATTCGTTGTTCTGCAGCTCACCGCTCGGATCCGAGAAGTACGGAGACTCCTCCAGGGCGTCGCCGACCTCTCCTTGAAGGAAGAACAGCCCCGCGAAGAGGGCGCGTCCGTCCTCGGCCGATCCGACCGCACTCGACACCGCGATCGCCGAGACCGAGCTGGGTGCCGCACTCGCCTGCTGTGCGGTGAGCGCGGCTCCTCCGAGAGCGGCGATGGTCGCGAGGGTGGCTATGGCGCGTTGATACTTCACACGGACTCCTTGATTCGTCGAAAGATTGCGTGCGCGTACCGCTTTCGCCCATGTCTCTGCCGTGGCCGATGGCAGAAATGGGCGCGCAAAAGCGTGGCGGCGGGCTGCGTACACCCGTCACGACGCCCGTGGTGAATGCATTCAACCCGAGTGATCTTTGCCGTTCCTTGGCGTGTTCGTACACCTGTCTTTAAGCCAATCGTGTGGCTGGGAACGAGGGGCGAGCTGCCGTCGGCGGAAGGCAAATCCCGTGCCGGCAGGGTCCGTTCCGATCGGCGGTCCCGTCGCGGAAAGTCGATCAGGTCGGCAACCGCCACCCTCTTGCCCCCACCGGTGGCGATCTCCCTCATGTCGCCGACCCGGGCGAGGCCGGGATCCTCAGTCGTGAAGTCGCGCTTCACATGATCCGGGGCAGCGGACCGCGCGGAGCAGCCGGTCGAGTGACGCGCGAGGATGAGCGCCGAGCTCGGCTCAGTAGTCGGCGAAGTTCCAGAACATGCCCACCTCGGTGTCCGTGACGACGATGAGGCCGTAGTCCTCCGTGTAGGCGGTCAGTGGGCTGTACCCCCAGTCCGGCGTCGTGAAGTCGAGCCTGCCGGGCATGCGTTCGGGTCCGGGCCTGGTGACGTTGGTGTGGTACGAGGCCCCGTCCCCGTAGCGCGCGAGGACCGTCCCGACCATCGCCCGCAGCTCCTCCTCGCTCTCCGAGAAGCGGCTCAGGCTGGAGAGGCGGCAACCGTCGTCGGTGAGAGCGAGGAGCAGGTTCTCCGCGCTGATCCGGTCGATCTCGTGCAGCCGCGCCGCGACGTACTCCGGCGGGTGGGCGAGGAAGGGGTACACGGGGAACGCCTGGCGCTCCGGGGCTCCGGCGTCGTCGAGACCGGCCCAGCCACGGGGGTCCGGCACACGTGCCATCAGCGTGAGGACGTCGAGGACCCAGTCGGGGTGACGGCGCGGGCCCGTGGCGTCGTAGGGGTTCGCGTCCTCGTACAGGTGGCGTACCGCGGCTTCCCAGGACGTCTTGTCGGCTGTCGTACGGTCGACAGGCGTGCGGTCGGCGGACATGTGGTTCCGGCCCTTCTGCCGCGGCGGCGTCGCGCGGCTGCCGCGTACCGATCAGCCGCGTACCGACCATCCGGGGCGAGCGTACGCTGATCCGGCGTACGAGCGTCGCCGCTGGTGAGAGGGGGTGACGCGCCGCCATCGTGGGCGCATGACACCTTCGTCCGCTTCGTCCGCCTCCCCCTCCGCGACCGGCCGAGCGCTTCCTCCGGTGGACGGGTTCGTCCAGCGCTTCAGTTCCACCCCGCGTGGCGCTCGCCTCGCGCGCAGGCTCCTGCTGCACCAACTCGCCGCCTGGGGTGTGCCGTACGGCAGCGCGGATTCCGACACCGCCGGCCAGATCGTCGCCGAACTCGCCGCCAACGCCGTCACCCACGGCCGGGTACCCGGCCGGGACTTCGAGGTCACCGCCGAGATCCTCGACGGAACCCTGCACCTCGCGGTCTCCGACGCCCGGGGAGAGCTCCGGCCACCCGCACCGGGTGCGCCGCGCCCCGCGACGCCGCCGCTGGCGGAGAGCGGCCGGGGGATGCTCCTGGTGGACTCGCTCGCCGACCGGTGGGACGTCCTCGACCGGCCGCACATCGGCAAGACCGTCGTGGCCGAGCTGGACCTGCGGCCCGGACGGCGCGGACGGCGCGGACGGCGCTGACGGCCCGGACGGCCCGGACGGCCCGGACGGCCCGGACGGTCCGAACGGTCCGGACGCCCCGAACGCCCCGGACGGTCGGAGCGACCCGTACGCCCCCCCCCACAGTCCCAGCCGTTCTCCGCACGACCCGACTCCCTCGCGGCAGGCCGAGCCGCGCCGGGCCGTGCGGCAGGGCTCCGCCCCGCCGACCTGCTCCGGCTGACGTGTATGTCCCTTTATGGATCCCCCCAGTAAGTGCACTGCGTCGATCCGAGCTATCGGACGGCTGGCAGGCCCCGCACGGGCCCCGGCACAGTTCGGGCTGTGGACAAGGCGGAAGGGGAAACCGTGAGGCGTGAGCCGGGAACCGGTGTGACCATTGAGGGCCTCAGGGCCGAGCTCGACGCGATCGACGAGCGGTTCCTGGAAGAGCTGCGCGCCCGCATCGAGAAGTGTGTGGAGATCGGCTACTTCAAACGGGACAACGACGTCCCCATGATGCAGCCGCACCGCATCGGCATCGTCCAGGAGCGTGCCGCCCGCTTCGGCGCGCTTCACGGCATCGACCAGGACTTCCTGCGCCGGCTGTACGACCTGATCATCGAGGAGACGTGCCGCGTCGAGGACCTGGTGATCGGGGGGACGACGGCGTGAGGACCCTGCTGATCGACAACTACGACTCGTTCACCTACAACCTGTACCAGTTGCTCGGTGAGGTGAACGGCGATCCGCCGGTCGTCGTCAAGAACGGCGCCGACTGGGCCCGGATCCACATCGAGGACTTCGACGCCGTCGTCATCTCACCCGGCCCCGGACGCCCCGACCGCGAGCGCGACTTCGGGATCAGCGCCCGCGCGATCACCGAGAGCGGACTGCCCACCCTCGGTGTGTGCCTCGGTCACCAGGGCATCACCCACCTGTTCGGCGGCACGGTGGGGCTCGCGCCCGAACCCATGCACGGACGGGTCTCCCCGGTGAGCCACACCGGCGCCGACATCTTCGCCGGCATCCCCAGCCCCTACGACGTGGTGCGCTACCACTCCCTCGCCGCGACCCGGCTGCCCGACGAACTCGAGGCCATAGCCTGGTCCGACGACGGCGTCGTCATGGGCGTGCGCCACACCTCCCTGCCGATCTGGGGCGTGCAGTTCCACCCCGAGTCGATCAGCAGCGAGCACGGCCGTGACCTGCTGCGCAACTTCCGCCGCCTCGCTCTCGACTTCCACGCGACCCGACGGCCGAGCCCTCGCTACGAGGTGCACGTGCGGCGCCTGGAGATCCAGCCGGACACCGAGGCCGCCTACCGCGCCCTGTTCGCCGACGACGACCACGGCTTCTGGCTGGACAGCGGGATCGTCCTCGACGGGCTCTCCCGCTTCTCCTTCCTCGGCGACGGAAGCGGCCCCCTCGCCGAGCACGTCGCCCACCGGGTGGCGGACGGCCACGTCACGGTCCGCGCCCCCGGCCGGTCCGACGCCGAGGGCGAGATCGTCGCCCAGGGCTTCTTCGACTACCTCGACGAGCAGCTGAAGCTGCGCGCCGTCCCCGTCCCGGAGGGCGTGCCCTTCGAGTTCAACCTCGGTTACGTCGGTTACCTCGGCTACGAGCTGAAGGCCGAGACCGGCGGGCAGGCGGTGCACAAGTCCGTCACGCCCGACGCCGAGATGCTCTTCGCCGACCGCATGATGGCCGTGGACCACGCGGAGGGCACGACCTATCTGCTGGCGCTGTCGGCGGACGGGGACGATCTCGACGCCCTGCGCTGGCTGGAGCGCACCGAGGAGGCACTGCGGGGCCTGCCCCCGCACGACGGGACGGCGCGATCGCGGGAGGCAGGCCCGCTCCCCGCCATCGGCATGAACGACCCGGCCGCCGACGGCACGGTGCGCCTGCGCCACGACCGGGACGCCTACCTCGACCGGATTGCCGAGAGCCTGGAGCAGATCCGGCTGGGGGAGACGTACGAGGTCTGCCTGACCAACATGGTCGAGCTGGATGCCGTGATCGACCCGCTCACGACCTACGCGCGACTGCGCCGGATCAGCCCGGTGCCGTACGGCGCCCTGCTCGACTTCCCCGGAGCGGCGGTGCTCAGCGCCTCGCCCGAGCGGTTCCTGACGATCGGCACCGACCGGATCGCGGAATCCAAGCCGATCAAGGGCACCCGGCCGCGCGGCGCGACCCCCGCCGAGGACGAGGCACTCCGTCAGGACCTGCTCACCCAGGAGAAGGACCGGGCCGAGAACCTGATGATCGTGGACCTGATCCGCAACGACCTCAACGTCGTCTGCGAGGTCGGTTCGGTGCACGTGCCCAGCCTCTTCCACGTGGAGACCTACGCCCCCGTGCACCAGCTGGTCTCCACGATCCGCGGCACACTGCGCGCGGACGAGACGGCGGTCTCCTGCGTCCGCGCCGCCTTCCCCGGCGGCTCGATGACCGGCGCGCCCAAACTGCGCACCATGGAGATCATCGACCGGCTGGAGGAGGGGCCGCGGGGCGTCTACTCCGGCTGCCTGGGCTGGTTCTCCCTCAGCGGTGCGGCCGACCTGAGCATCGTCATCCGCACCCTGGTGGCCGCGGGTGACCGGCTCTCCTTCGGCGTCGGCGGTGCCATCGTGGCGCTGTCCGACCCCGAGGACGAGTTCGAGGAGACCGTCGTGAAGTCCCGCGCCGTCGTCACGGCGGTGCTCGGCACCATGACCGGTACCCGGGGCGTCGAAGAGACCGCGGAGCCGGAAGCTCCGGACACGGACGCCGCGAACGGCCCTTCCGGGAGCGGCTGGTGACCGGCGGCAGGGCCCTGGTGGCCGGAGGCGCCGGAGCCGTGGGCGCGCTCTTCGCCGAGCGGCTGCTTGGCTCGGGGTACGAGGTGACCGTGGCCGACCCGGCGGGGAGCGCGGGACCGCCCGGCGCACGCCGTACGGCCGGCGACATCACCGCGGTCGACGACGCGCTCGGCGCCGAACTGGCCGCCGCCGAACTGGTCGTGCTGGCCGTGCCGGAGACGGTCGCGCTCGCCGCCCTGCCGGGTCTCGCCCCCCACCTGCGCGTAGACGCGGTGCTGGTGGACACGCTGTCCGTGAAGCAGCCCGTCACCCGGGCCGTACGGACCCATGCACCCGGAATCCAGGCGGTCGGGCTCAACCCGATGTTCGCTCCCTCGCTGGGCTTCGAGGGCAGGCCGGTCGCCGCCGTCGTGGTCAACGGCGGAACGGGTGCCGAGAACGTGCTCCGGCTGGTCGCCGAGTGGGGCGCGTCCGTGGTCCGCGTGGACGCGACCGAGCACGACCGACTGGCCGGCGCCACCCAGGCGCTGACCCACGCCGCGGTCCTGGGATTCGGCCTCGCCCTGAGTGAACTCGGCCCGACCGCCGGGGAGCTGCGTCCCATCGCGCCGCCGCCCGCCAACACCCTGCTGGCGCTGCTCGCGCGGATCGTCTCCGGAACGCCGGAGGTGTACTGGGACGTCCAGCACGCCAACCCGGAGGCCGCCGCCGCCCGCAAGGCGCTGGCCGACGGCGTCCGCCGGGTCGCCGACGCGGTGGAGAGCGGCGAGCAGGCCGGCTTCGACGACCTCGTGGACGACCTGCGCGGATACCTCGGCGAGGATCTCGCCCCTCTCGCAGCGTCGTGCGCCCGCCTGTTCGCCCGGCTCTGAGGGGCGCCCCGCCGCCCCTCTGCACGCCGCACCCCGGCCACACCCCCGTTCGGCCACACCGCCCGCAGCGCCTCCCGGCCCGGCCGCCGCCCGTACCGCTCTCCGCCCGTGCCGCCCGCACCGCCCCGGCACCCGCACCGCCGACACCCGTCCCGCCGATCCACATCAGGAAGGTGCTCCATGAACACGTTCGCCCCGACCGTCCTCACGCCGGAACAGCGGTCCGCTCTCGCGGCCGACACCACCGTGGGCGGTGGAAACCTGCTGCGCGCCGCACTCGCCACCAACCCGGACCCCGAGGTGCCCTTCCTGCACTCGGCGCGCCCGATAGCGACCTCGGCGGGGGAGCTGAAGAACGACTTCAGCCTCACGGAGTTCGACGCGCTCGCGCAGAGCTGGTCGGCCTGGTACCTCGCCCAGGGAGTGGGGACCCGCGACCGGGTGGCGGTGTGGCTGGAGGACTCGCTCAGCTACTCGCTGCACTTCTACGCCCTCGCCCAGATCGGCGCCGTGGCCCTGCTGATCAACTCCAACGCCTCGCGGACCATCGTGGAGTCGCTGGTGGAGCAGACCACCCCCGTCGGTCTGTACGCCGACCGGAACCGGCTGGACCTGCTGGGCGACGGCGCCGAGGGCACCAGCCTGCTCTGGATCACCTCCGAGGAGGACCTGCCGGCCCCGCCCGCGGCCGAGCTTCCGGAGTCCGCGTACTGGCAGCACCACGACGACGACCCGGTCGCGCTGCTGCACTCCTCCGGCACCACCGGGCGACCCAAGCCCACCATCCACACCCACAAGTCGATCGTCTCCGGGCCCAAGTTCCGGCTCGTCGACCACACCGAGCACCCCGGCGCGCTGATGATGACCGCGCTGCCCCAGTCCCACCTGGGCTGTGTGGCCTACACCGTGTACGCGGTCCTCGGCGGCACGCCGATCGTGGCGCTCAACGACCGCAGCGGCGCCGCGCTCGCCGCGTCCGTCGGGACGTACCGGCCGACCTCGGTGATGTCCTTCGCGCACGCCTACGCCGAACTCGCCCACGCCGAAACGGAGCCCGGCGCGCTCGACTCCGTACAGGTGTGGGTGTCCATCGGGGACGCCGTGCACCAGGCGCACATCACCAGGGTGCTGTCGATGCGCAGCCCCGGTCTCCAGCCCGCCGCCTTCTTCGACCGGCTGGGAACCACCGAGCTCGGCTGGGGTGTCCTGCTCAAGGCGCGCACCCTGGACAGCGAGCGCAACGACCGCTGCGCCGGAAAGCCGGTCGGCGTCGCCGAGGTCACCGTCCTGCGCAAGGACGGCAGCCGGGCGGACGACGGCGAGGTCGGTTTCCTGGCGGCCAAGGGGCCCGCCATCACGCCGGGTTACTGGGGTGATTCCGACACCACCTACCGCTACCAGCTGTCGGGCTTCTGGCTTCCGGGCGACATGGCCTACCGTGACGCCGAGGGCGAGTTCTTCCTCGTGGACCGGGCCGCCGACGCCATCGAGACCGAACAGGGCACCGGATACTCCGTGTTCATGGAGGAAGTCGTCCTCAACGAAGTCCCGGAGGTCGGTGACGTCGCCGTCGTCGCAGGCCGCCGCGCGGGGACGACCGTCCCGGTCGCCGTCGTCACGGTCGCACGGGCGGTGGCCGACCCGGAGAAGTTGCTGGCCCGTGCCAACGAGGCGCTGAAGGCAACGGGACACCCCCCGCTCGGGCTGCTGGAGGTCGTCGACGACGAGACGGGCATCCCGGTGGGAGTCACCGGGAAGGTCCTCAAGCGGCAGCTCCGGGAGCAGTACGCCGATCTCGACAGCTACGTGAAGCAGGCACAGGGCCGCGCCCTGGCCGTGCAGGAGGAGCTCACCGCATGACTGGCACCACCGCAGCAGACACGCACCCCGAGGCGTCCGCCGACGCCGCCGGCATCGCCAAGGTCGATTTCTACTTCGACCCGGCCTGCCCCTTCGCCTGGATCACCTCCCGCTGGATCCTGGAGGTGGAGCAGCACCGCACCATCGACCTGAGGTTCCGCCTCATGAGCCTGTACGTGCTCAACGAGGAACGTGAACTTCCGGACTGGTACCGCACCCTGGTCGACAACTCGCTGGCGCTGAACCGGATCTGCGCCGCCGCGGCGCAGGCGCACGGCGAAGAGGTCCTCGGGCGCCTCTACACCGAGATGGGCACCCGCATCCACAACGGCGGCAACAAGGACTACCTGGCCGTCGCCGCGGAGGCCCTGGAGGCCTCCGGGCTGCCGGCCGGCCTGCTGGAGGCGGCCGACACCGAGGCGCACGACGCGTGGCTGCGCAAGAGCCACCACGAGGGCGCGGACGCCGTGGGCGACGACGTGGGCACGCCCACCATCCACATCGACGACGTCGCGTTCTTCGGCCCGGTCCTCCAGTCGATCCCCCGGGGCGAGGAGGCAGCGCGCCTCTTCGACGGCGCGCGGGCACTGGCCGCGTTCCCGGACTTCTTCGAACTGAAGAGGACCCGGTCCGGCAAGCTCCGCTTCGACTGAACCGCCCCTCCCGGGGACCGGCCCGCGACCACGTCGTGCGCGCGGCCGGCCCCCGGTGACTCCCCGTCCGTACCGGGGGCCGCACCGGCTCCCTACGGGCGGGGACGCCCGCGCGGCCCGCACCGCGGGCAGCGCACCCCGGTCCGTCACGGGCCGGCCACCCACCGCCGGGCGCCGCCCGCGGCGAGTCACCCAGCCGGGGGAGAAAGACATGGACGAGTCACTGCCGGTCCAAGAACGGCCGGAAGGCTTCGTGCTCGCGGGGTCGTTCCTGGTCGTGTGCCGTTCGCCCGCCTACCTGGCGGAACTGACCGGGCGCGGCCTGAAGATCCTGCTCGTGACGCCCGCCGGAGGCCGCGAGGAAGCGCTGGCGAAGGCGGCCGATCCGGACCATCCCGCCTCCGCCATCACCGAGTTCGCCTTCGTCGACGGTGATCCCGGGCGGGACAACTCCTACCTGCCCGCCGTGATCTCCGCCGCCCGCCGGTGGCGTGAGAAGTACCGCCTGGTGGGCGCCTGCGCGGTGGGGGAGACCCAGGTCGAACCGACCGGCCTGCTCGCCGACGCCCTCGGCGTGCCGACGCCCGGACTGCGGGCCACCCGGGCGTGCCGCAGCAAGTACCTCCAGCGCTGGTACCTGCCGGAGTTCAGCCCGGGCGTGCGGATCGTGCCCCCCGAGGAGCGGGACCGGCTCGACGCCTCGGCCCTGCGCTACCCGGCCGTCCTCAAGCCCACCGGCCGTCACTCCAGCTCCGGCGTGGAGACCGTCGAGAACCCGGCCCGGCTGACCGCGCTGCTGGCCGGGTACCCGGCCCACGAGACCCTCCTGATCGAGGACCGGATATCGGGCCAGGAGTACTCGGTGGAGTCCCTGGTCCAGGGCGGCCGTGCGGTGTTCGCGGGCGTGACCCGCAAGGACACCACCGACTCGCACACCAGCGGTTTCGTCGAGCTCTCGCACACCGTCCCCGGAGACCGTCCCGCGGACGAACAGGTACTGCTCGACGCCAACGCCCGGATGCTGGCGGCCCTGGACTTCAGGGACGGGGTCGCGCACGCCGAGTGGCGGATCGACGCCGACGGCCGCCCCGTTCTGATGGAGGTCGCCGCCAGGACTCCGGGCGACGGGCTGTGCGTCCTGTACGAACTGGCCACCGGGGCCTCGCTGGAACGCCAGATCATCCGTATCGCCCTGGGCGTGCCGGCCCACTACCCCGCGCCCCGGCGCACGGCCCGCCAGGTCTACCTGGAGCACACCCCGGGCGTGCTGCGGGACGTCACCGTGGACGGCTTCGGCGTCACCCCGACCTGGGTCGGCGAGCGGGGACTGTGGCCCCGCGTCGAACCCGGCGCCGCCGGTGACCCGCCGACCCTGCGCGCCGTACTCGTCCACCACGACCGGGGCACCGAGCTGGGTGAGTTGCGCAGTTCGGAGGACCGCGCGGTCTCCTTCCTCATCGACGCGGACGGCCCCGAGGCCCTCGACGCGCTGGAGGCCCGGGTCCGGGCCGCCGTCACCGTCCACACCGGTCCGGACGCCCGGCCCGACCCGGCCGGCGTCACCCACGTCCTGGTCGGCTACAGCCCCGTCATGCTGGGCAAGCTGGACGCGATGCTCCCGGCCGGTTCGGTGTGGGTGCTGGAGGAACCCGACGTCATCGCGGCCCGCGGGCTCGACGGCCTCGCCGACCGGCACGCCTGTGTGGCGGCCCTGCTGCCGGCGCCCACCCAGGACGAGACCCGGCCGGAGAGTCTCGCCCGCGCGGTGCCCCGTCCGCCGGGGGTCCGCGCGGTCGTCCCGGTGGTCGAGTACGCCGTCGCGACGGCCGCCGCGCTCGCCGAGGAGTGGGGCCTGCCGGGAGCGGGCTCCAAGGCGGCGCTGACCCTGCGCGACAAGGGCATGCTGCGCGCGGCCCTGGAGGGCACCGACATCGCCCAGCCCGCCTGGAGACAGGTCACCGGCCCCGCGGAGGTGGCGGAGTTCCGCGCCGCCCACCACGGGGAAGCCGTCCTCAAGCCCGCCAACCGCCAGGCCAGTCTGGGCGTGCGGCTGCTCGGGCCCGACGACGACGTCACCGAGGCGTGGGAGACGACCCGCGCCGCCGACGAGCCCGCCCTGCGCGCCCGGCACGCCGGTACCGCCCGCTACCTGGCCGAACAGCGCCTGCACGGACCGGAGGTGAGCGTCGAGGCGCTCGTCCACGGAGGCACCCTGGGACTCGTCAACATCACCGCCAAGACGGTGCAGTCCTCCCACCACCCCGTCGAGACCGGCCACACGGTGCCGGCCGCCCTGCCCGCGGGCACCGAGACGGCGCTGCGCCGCTCGCTCGGCCGCCTCGCGGAGACCATCGGCTTCGCCTCGGGCATCCTGCACTCCGAGTGGATCCTCGCCGAGCCGGACGGCCGCCCGCACCTGATCGAGTGCGCCGGCCGGATGCCCGGAGGCGGCATCACCGCCCTCATCGACCTGGCCTACGACACCGACATCCTGCGCTGCCTGCTGGACGTCCTGGAGGGCCGCGCCCCCGAGGTGCCGGCCCCGCGCCGAGGCGCGGCCGTGCGGTTCCTGACACCCCCGCCCGGTCGCGTCGAGTCGGTGACGGGCGCGGAGAGCGCCCTCGGCGCGCCCGGCGTGCGCGAGGTCCACCTCGGCATCGGGGCGGGCGCCGTGGTGCTGCCCGTGACCAGTTCCTGGGAGCGCAGCGGGTACGTCATCGCCGACGGCGCCGACCACGCCGAAGCGGCCCGCAACGCGGAGCACGCCGCCGCCCTGATCCGGGTGACCACGGTCGCCGTCCCGAACGCGGGGGAGGGGAGTTGAGCCGCTCCTTCTGGCGCGGGTACGTCCCCGCCACCCCCGAGGGCCGCTCCTTCGCGGTCATCTCCCTGGTCAACGCCGTCGGCACCGGGCTCTACCTGGCCGCGTCCGCCGTCTTCTTCGTCCGGTCCATCGGCCTGACGGCGGGGGAGGTCGGAGCAGGCCTCGCGATCTCCGGAGTGGTGGGCTTCCTCACCACCGTGCCGATCGGTGCGGCCGGGGACCGCTTCGGCGCCCGGCGCACCCTGATCGCCCTCCAACTGTGGCGGGCCGGCGGGTTCGCCGCGCTCTGCTTCGTCCACGACGTGGTGGGCTTCACCCTCGTCTCCTGCGCACTGGCCGCCGCCGAGGCCGCCACCCAGCCGATGACGCAGGCGGTGGCCTCCGCCACGGTGCGGGGCGCCGACCGCACCCGCACCATGGCGATCATCCGCACGGTGCGCAACGCCGGCTTCTCCCTGGGCGCCCTGCTCGCCGCACCCCTGCTGACGGCGGACACGGAGTGGACCTACCGGGGCATCGTCCTCGCCACCGCCTGCGCGTTCGTCACCTCGGCCCTGATGCTCACCCGGCTGCGGCTGGACGGCGCCGACGAAGTACACCGCAAGACGGGCCCGTTCACCGCCGTACGGCAGTTCCGCGACTGGCGGTACGGACTGCTGACCGGGCTCAACGGGGTGCTCAACCTGCACGTGACCATCCTGTCGGTGGGCATCCCGCTGTGGGCCCTGCAAGCGACCGGGATGCCCGCCGGGCTGCTGCCCGTCCTGGTACTCGTCAACACCGTGCTGGCGATCCTGCTCCAGGTGCCCGTGGCCCGGGGCGCCGAACGCGCGGGCGGCGCGGCGCGGGCCCTGCGCCTCGGCGGCGTGGCCATGACGCTGTGCTGCGCCGGACTCGCGGCGGCCGGACACGCCTCCTCCGCGTGGGCCGCCACCGGAATCCTCCTCGCGGCCTGCACGGCCCTGACGTTCGGTGAGATGTGGCAGGCCACCGGCGGCTGGGAGCTGAGTTACGCGCACGCGCCCGAGGACCGCAGAAGCGTCTACCTCGCGGTGTTCAGCCTCGGCGGTACAGGCCAGCGCATCGTGGGGCCCGCACTGGTCACCTCCGTGGTCATCGCCGCCGGGACCGCCGGGTGGCTCGCGCTCGCCGCCGTCTTCGCCCTGGCCGCCGTGCTGGTCGGCCCGGTGGTACGCACCCTCCCGCCGCCCACGCCGGAGGCGGACCCGCAGACGGGTCCACAGACGGTTCCGGCACACGCCGGCGCGGCCGGCGGCAGCGCCGACACGGCCGCGGTCCCCGGACCCACCCCGCCCGGGGAAGCCGCCGCCGCCGACCCGGGACCCACCGCCGACGCAGGAAGAGGTGACCGCACATGACGATGCCGGACGAGGCCGGGGCCACGCCCCCGGACCTGCTGCTGGTCGGGGTGGGCACGATGGGCCGCCCCTATCTCACGGCAGCCGCCCGGCTGGGCCTGCGGGTGCGGGCCATCGAGTCCGACGCCGCCTGGGACAGCCGCCCGACCCAACTGGCCGAGCGCTTCTACCGGGTCGGCGGGCACCACGAGGAGGCGTGGGCGCGGACCGTGGCCGAGGCGGTCGCCGACCGGCGCCCGGACGGGATCGTCGGTTTCGCCGAACCCCAGGTCATCGGGGCGGCGCTGGCACAGGAGCTGTCCGGCCTGCCCGGACCCTCGCTGCACGCCGCCGTGATCTCCCGCAACAAGGCTCTCCAGCGCGCCCTCTTCGGCGCACACGGGCTCCCGCAGCCGGAGTATCTGCACGTCGGCCGGATCGCCGAGGCCCGGGAGTGGATGACCGCGCGTCTGCCCGTCGTCGTCAAACCGCTCACCCTGGCCGGCAGCGAAGGGGTGGAGCTGGTCCGTGGGCCCGCCGACGTCGAGGAGATCCTCGTCCGGCGTGCCGCGGAGGGCCCCCTGCTCGTCGAGGAGGCGATCGAGGGGCCGGAGTACAGCTGGGAGGCCCTGGTCCGGGACGGCGAGGTGCTCTTCGAGAACGTCACCCGCAAGGAGACGACCCGACCTCCCTACTTCGTCGAACTCGCGCACTACTGCGGCCACGTGTTCGATGAACCGGCGGCCGGGCAGGTACACGCCGTGACCCGGGGCGTGCTGCGGGCCGTCGGCATGCGGACCGGACTCGTCCACCTGGAGTTCCGGATGGCGGACCGGGGCCCGGTGCTCATGGAGGTCGCCGTCCGCACCCCCGGCGACTACCTGCCCGACGCCATCGGGCTGAGCTACGGATTCGACCTGTACGAGGCGGTGGTGCGGCTGTCCCTCGGCCGGACCCCGCCGGAACTTCCCCATGAGCCGGTGTCCTGGGCCGCCACGGTCTTCCCCACGGCCCCGCCCGGCACCATCCGAGCGATCACCGGCGTCCGCGAGACCGAGGACCACCCGGCGGTGGTCCGGGTCCGGCTGCGCAAGGGCCCGGGCGACCGGGTGCTCCCGCTCACCGCCTCCGCGCACCGCATGGGCCACGTGCTGATCGACGCCCCCACCCCGGCCGAGCGCGAGGACGCGGTGAAGTTCGTGCGGGAGACCCTGCGGATCTCGGTGACCTGAGCCGACGGCGTACGGGGGCGGCATCCGGCCAACCCGGGGGGGCGACAACGCGTCGTTCAGCACGTCCCTTCGCCCCTGTACGTCCGGCTTCCACGGCATTTCGATCATCGCGGTGTTCATCCGAGGAAGCCGAGGAACGTGTCATTCCACGGGCCGGCGGCGCACACTCTCCCGGTTGCCGTGCGGGGCGTCCGCGCGGTGCACGAACTGGCCGGAGAGGAAGCGCATCGCATGAGCCGGATCATTCCCCCTCGGGGAGCGCCGAGGAAGCTGGCGCTGGCCCAGCTGACCAACTCGGTCGGCGACGGCGCGTACTACGTGACGTCGGCGCTCTTCTTCAGCCACGTCGTCGGACTCTCCCCGACCCGGATCGGTGCCGCGCTCACCCTGGGGTGGGCTCTCGGCGCGGTGATCGGGGTGCCCCTGGGCCACCTCGCCGACCGGCGCGGACCGCGCGGAGTCGCGGTGCTGATGTCGGCCACCACCGGAGTGGCCGTGGCCTCGTTCCTCTTCGTCCGCTCCTACCCCGCCTTCCTGGTGGCGGTGTGCGTGTACGCCTGCGCCCAGTGCGGCCTCGCGGCGGCCAGGCAGGCGCTCCTGGCCGCCATGGTCGAGCCCGAGCGGCGTACCGAGACACGCGCGCACCTCCAGTCGACGGTCAACGCCGGACTGGCGCTGGGCGCCGCACTCGGCGGAATCGCCCTCCAACTCGACACCGAGAACGCCTATCTGACGGCACTGGCACTGGACGCGCTCAGCTTCGTGCTGGCGGCCTGGATGCTGCGCCGGCTGCCGCTGCCGACGGGAGGGGCGAACGCGGAGCCGCCGGTCCGGGGCGAGCCGCGCATGGCGGTGCTGCGCGACCGGCCGTACGCGGTGGTCACCCTGCTCAACACGGTCATGCTCCTCTACATGCCGCTGCTCAGCGTGGCGTTGCCCCTGTGGGTCGTCCAGCGCACCGAGGCCCCGGGCTGGACCGTCTCGGCGCTCCTGGTCCTCAACACCGTGAGCGTGGTCCTCTTCCAGGTGCGCGTCGCGGGCCGGGTGTCCGGCCTGCGGTCGGCGTCCAGGGCGGTCCGGCAGGCGGGCTTCCTGCTCCTGCTGGCCTGCGCGGTCTTCGCCTGCTCGTCCCTGGGCTCCTCGGCGTGGTCGGCCGTCGCCCTGCTGCTGGCGGCGGCCTGCGTCCAGGTGCTCGGGGAGATGCTGCTCGGCGCGGGTTCCTGGGAGATCGGCTTCGGACTGGCCCCGGCCGACAAGCAGGGGCAGTACCAGGGCTTCTACGGCGCGGGCACCGCGGTCGCCCGGCTCGTGGGACCGCTGCTGCTCACCGCGCTGATCCTCTCCTGGGGTACGCCCGGGTGGGTGCTTCTGGGCGGTCTGTTCGTGGCCGCCGGTTCGGCGATGGGACCCGCCGTACGCCGGGCCGCAGCCGGACGAACCCCGGCCGGTGCGTCGTTCGACCCGGGCACCCGGTCGCCCTCGGCCAGGCAGGAAGGCCCGCGGCGTCCGTCACCGGACACCGCGGGCGGCCACCCGGGGAACTGAGCGCCGGGGCGGCGCCTACGAGGCGGTGGTGGCCGCGAACTCCTCGGCCACCCGCAGCACGAGGTCGTTCGCCGAGGGCTCGCCGACCGTCACCCTGGCGCCCTCGGGAAACGCGCGCACCACCGCCCCCGCGACGGCGCAGGCTTCCGCGAAGGCGGCGGTGCGCTCGCCGAGCGGCAGCCAGACGAAGTTGGCCTGGCTCGCGGCAGCCGGCGCCACCAGCCCCAGCGCGCACAGCCCGCGCGTGAGCCGGTCGCGTTCCGCCACGATCAGGCCGACCCGCTCGCGCAACTGCTCCTCCACCCGCAGGGAGACCACCGCGGCCTGCTGTGCGAGGGTGCTGACGCCGAACGGAACCGCCGCATCGCGGACACGGGCCGCGATCTCCTCGTGCGCGACCGCGTATCCGACGCGCAGCCCGGCCAGCCCGTGCGCCTTGGAGAACGTCCGCAGGACCACCACGTCAGGGCGGTCGTGGCTCAGACCGAGGCCGTCCGGGACCGCGGGATCGGTGACGAACTCGCGGTACGCCTCGTCGAGCAGGACCACCACGCCGGCCGGTACCGCGTCCAGGAACGCCTTCAGCTCCGCGCCGCCGACCGCGGTCCCGGTGGGGTTGTTCGGATTGCAGACGATCACCACCCTGGTGCGGTCCGTCACGGCGTCCGCCATTGCCGCCAGGTCGTGGCGCTCGTCGCGCAGGGGAACCCGGACCGAGGTGCCCCCGCACACCTCGGTCAGGTGGGGGTACGCCTCGAAGGACGGCCAGGCGTACACCACTTCCCCGCCGTCGCGGAGCAGGGCCTGCAGGAGATGCTGCGTCACCCCGACGGATCCCGCGCCGGTCGCGATCCGCTCGGCGGGAACCCCCAGCCGCTCGGCGAGCGCCCCGGCCAGCTCCGTCGCACCGCGATCGGGATACCGGTTGACCGTGCCGAGGAAATCCCGCAGGTATTCCTGGACGGCGGGGAGAGGCGGGTAGGGATTCTCGTTCGCGGCCAGAGCGTGCGGGGCCTGAATCCGCGCGTCCGGCGGATTCGGTGAAGTCGGCAGGGCCTGTTGAGTCGTCAGAGCCTCTGATGTCGGCGGGGCCTGTGGGGTCATGGACGGTTCCTCTTCCGAATTCCCGATGTCTTCACGGCGCGCTCAGCCGAACCGTCGCGTTGCCGGGGCCTTTGGCCGGATGCGCCGGCACACCCGGAAGGTGCGCCGGGCGCACGACGTGCGACGCATGACGCTGTTCTTGTTCGCGTCGCCCCACCAGATATCCCAATTGCAGTCGGTGCAGGGCGCCGTGTTCTTCCTTGAGTCGTGCCACATGGGCCTGCAGAGAACGCAGGCTCAACCCGAGGCGGCGGGTGATCTCCCGATCCGAACGTCCCTCCAGCAGTAGTTTCAGAATGCTCGTTCGCATGTCCGGGACCACTTCCGTGGCTGCTTCGGCGGCACGCACCGGGATGAAGGGAAAGGGCTCGGCCCGGTCCCACTGCCTGGCGAAGACGTCCGCCAGGAATGCCACCACGGCCGGCTCCCGGACGAGCACCGCCGTCGTGCGGTCACGGTTCCCCGGGATGAAGGCCACGGCCCGGTCGATCATGATGAGCCGGTCGAAGAACTCCGGCAGGGTCCGGACCTGCGCCCCCAGCGCCGTCACCGCCCTGACGTACTTCTTCGTCGGTTCGTCGAACCGGGTGCTGTGCTGGTACAGCGTCCGCATGGCCACGCCGGACGCCAGCCGGTGGCGCACCGAGTCCAGCGCCCCGCGCAGGACGGCCTCCGGGCGGGATCCGTCCGGCTGGGCGGTGAGGATCTCCTGGCGGGCGCCGTCCAGTTCATTCTGGATGGACCGGTTGATCTCCGGAAGGCCGTTCAGGTAGTGGAAAGCGGAATCATCCTTGTCACTTTCCATGACCCGGTCCGCCACGTCCGGAGCCGTACGGGACGGGGGCGTCCAATCGGCACGCTCGGCGACGGCACGCGACAGGCCGCTCAATGCCTCGGCCACGTCACGCATCGTGGCGCGATAGTCGGACGCACCGCCCGGAATCGTTTCCGGGTTCCGCTCGATCCCGGCCCGAATCGGTTCGGCGGCGGTGTGCACGTTTTTGGTTCGCCCTTTCACGGTGTCCGTTTTCTGTCGAGCTGCATTCATTTGAATCCCTCGTTTCACGGCATTGCACCGACCCGAAGCATGTGAGGTCTTCTCAGTTCTGTCCGAGGCCGCGACGGTTGATCCGTGGAGCTGCCGTACGGGCGCTGCCACGCGACGGAATTTCCGCAGGCGCGGCATTCTTTCAGCATCTCTCCCGGAGAGGGAAAACAGTGGACGGGAAATGCTCATACACGGTTCACTCCGGCCGGTACCTCCCCGGGCGGGCGGCGGGCACCGGCCCGGCCACGCACCCGGGCAACGACGACGTCGGCTGGAACCGGCGAGGGCGCTCCGGCCACCGGCCGGCCGCCCCCCTCGCTTGACCCGACGTCACCGCGACGACGTTCCGGCACCCGCCGCGAGCCCGGCCGGACGCCCCACCGCCCTGGTCCCCGTCCGCGGGACACACCTCTCAGCACCGGCCGGAGATCTTCGATGCGCCCCAGCCAGGATCCGAGCCAGCCGCGCTCGCGGAACCGACCCCGGGAACCACGCCGTGCGGGCCGTTGAGGCCGTCCTGCACCGCTGCGCCGAAGACCCGGACCGGCCCCTGGTGGAGGTGGCGGGTGCGACCGGCCGGCCGGCCGTGTCGCACCCCTACCGCGAGATCACCCGGGCCGCCCGGGGCCTCGGCGACCGCCTCGCGGCCGGCCGGGGCGGCGCAGGGCACCGGGCTCTGCGGATCGGCGTGTTCTGCGGGGACACCCCGGAGTTCGCGGTGACCGAACTCGCCCTGCTCGCCCTGCGCGCGACCGGCTGCCCGGTGCCGCCCGGCGCGTCCGCACGGACCGCCGCCGCCCTGCTCGCCGGGGTGGACGCCGTGGTGGCGGACGCACCGGGCCGCGCCCGACTGGACGCGTGGGGAGACTCGCGCGTGGTGCCCCCCGGCTGCCCGGTGACCGCCCTCGACACGGCGGAGCTCGCCGCGTCCGCGACGGGGCCGTACCGGGTGGCCGCCGATCCCCGGGACTGGATCTGCAAGATCCTCGCCGCCCCCGGGGCGGACGGACCGGGCAGCGGGGCCAGGGCGGGCGTCCGCGGCCACGCGGTGGCCACGCTCCTCGACTCGCTGCGCGCCGAGGTACCACCCGCCACCTTCAGCCGGTGTGCCGTCACCCTGCCGCTGTCGGCACCGGTCCAGACCGTGGCGGCCGTCCCGCTCACGGTCCTCGACCGCGGCTGCCTGGTCCTGCCGCCCGGACCCGGATCGACCGCGCCGCTCTGGACCGCCTCCGCGCGGCCCACGGCCCTCGCCGTCACCCCCGCGCTGGCGGTGGCGTTCGTGTGCGCCGCCCGTGTCGCCCGACGCGAGGGACGTCCGGTCGCCTCCGCCCTCTTCGGTACCGACCAGGTCCCGCTGCTGTGGTGCGGCGCCGAAGTGCCGGACAGCCTGATACGCGAACTCGACAGTCTCCGACTGCCCGTCCACGCGGGTTTGGTGCTGCCGGAGAACGCCTGCCTGGTCAGCTGGAACACCCCCGCCGCCCGGCGGGCCGGCACCGTCGGCCGCCCACTGGCGCACGTGCGTGCCGGTCTCGGCACCGACGGCGAACTCCTGCTCTCCGGGACGGAGGAGACGGCGGACCCGATTCCCGGGAAGGGCGACCCCGGCCGGGCCGTCGTCGACGGCTGGCTGCACACCGGCCTCCGGGCCGCCATCGACGCGGACGGCTTCATCCACCTCGTCGGCCCCGCACGCCCGGAAGCACCCGGCGAACCCGCCGGGCCGGAGATCGGCCGGCTGCTGTACTCGCTGGTGCGCTCCATGCGCCCGCAGTCCGTCGTCGGGTTCGGCGGCGGCATCGCCGACGCGCTGGACCAACTCGCGGCAGGGGCACGCGCCAACGGCACCGGACAGGTCACGGGCTTCCTGCCCGACCCCCGGCGCGCCGCTGCCGCCCGGGCCAGGCTGACCGCGCTGGCGCTCACCCGGTGGGCCGCCGTCCGCGAGGCGGGCGTCCACGGACTGGGCCTGCCCCCGGCGGACGGACCTGCGGCGGTGGACCTCGCGCTGCTGGACTGCCGTGCCGATCTCGCCCTGCCCGCGCTCACCGTGCTGGAGCCCAGACTGCGGCCGGGGTCCATCGTCATCGCCGTCGGCAGCGCCGCCACCGGCCCTTACCTCGACCGGGTCCGGGACGGCGAGGAGTACCTCTCGATCGCCCTGCCCGTCGGGCCGGGGCTGGAGGTCTCCACCCGTCTCACCCCGGGCCCCGGCCCCGATTCCTTCCACGGCGGCACCCGACCCGGCGTCGGGCCCGCCGCCCCCACACGACAGCCGAGCGGAGAGTGACATGACCGGCAGACGTTCGGAGATCGGCCTCGTGGGGGCAGGCCCCCGCGGGCTCTCCGTCCTGGAACGCTTGTTCGCACAGGAGCGGAAGTCCCCCCGGCGGGACCGGCTCACCGTCCACGTGATCGATCCGTCCCCGCCCGGCCCCGGCCGGGTCTGGCGGACGGCCCAGTCGCCGCACCTGCTGATGAACACCGTGGCCTCACAGGTCACCCTGTTCACCGACAGCAGCGTGCGGGTCGAAGGGCCGGTCGAGGACGGCCCGAGCCTTCACGAGTGGGCACGGGAACTGGCCCGCCAAGGCGCGTCCGCCGTACCCCCGCCCGAGGCGGGAACCCTCGCCGAGGCGCGCGGGCTCGGCCCCGACTCCTACCCCACCCGCGCCTTCTACGGCCACTACCTGCGGTGGGTGTACCACCGGCTCGTCGCGACCGCGCCCTCCCACGTCGCCGTCCGCGCGCACGCGGCACGGGCCGTCGCCCTCCGCGAGCCGTCCGGACCGGACGGCCCGCAGACCCTGGTGCTGGACGACGGCACCGAACTCGCCGGCCTGGAGGCCGTGGTACTGGCCCAGGGCCACCTGCCCGTACTCCCGACCGAACCGGAAAGCCGGCTCGCCGACTTCGCCTCCCGGCACGGCCTGGTCCACCTGCTCCCGGGCAACCCCGCCGACGTGGACCTCGACCGCGTCGAGGCGGGCCGCCCGGTGCTGCTGCGCGGGCTCGGGCTGAACTTCTTCGACCACATGGCGCTGCTCACCACCGGTCGCGGCGGGCGCTTCGTCCGCACCGGTGACCGGCTCGTCTACCACGCCTCCGGCCGCGAACCCCGCCTCTACGCCGGCTCCCGGCGGGGGGTGCCGTACCACGCCCGTGGCGAGAACGAGAAGGGTTCCCACGGGCGGTACGAGCCGCTGCTGCTGACGCCCCGCGTGGTGGAGGAGCTGAGGGAACGGGCGCGCGCCGGCGACTGGCTGTACTTCGGCACGGATCTGTGGCCGCTCATCGACGCCGAGGTCAGAGGCGTCTACTACGCCGCTCTGCTCACCGCGCGTGGCCGGGACACCGCGTCCTTCGCACGTGCCTGGGCGGCGGCTCCCGAAGACACCGCGCGCGAGGCGCTCCTGACCGCCGAGGGTATCGAGGCCGCCGAACGCTGGGACTGGGAGCGGATCGCGCGTCCCTACGGCGACCGCGTCTTTCCCACCGCCGCCGCCTACCGCGAGTGGCTGCTGCCCCATCTGCGCCGCGACGTGGCCGAGGCACGCGCGGGCAACGTCACCGGGCCCCTCAAGGCGGCCCTGGACGTGCTGCGCGACCTGCGCAACGAGCTCCGCCTGGTCGTCGACCACGGGGGGCTGGAAGGCAACTCCCACCGCGACGACCTGTACGGCTGGTACACCCCGCTGAACGCCTTCCTGTCCATCGGGCCGCCCGCCTCACGCATCGAGGAACTCTGCGCGCTGATCGAAGGCGGAATCGTGGAGATCCTGCCGCCCGGGCTGAAGATCGCCGCCGTCGAGGACGGGCCGCACGGACCCGCGTTCGTGGCCTCCACCCGGGAGGCGGCCGACATCGCACCCCCGTGCACGGTCCTCATCGAGGCGCGGCTGCCCGAACCGGACCTCCTCCGCACCGCCGACCCGCTGCTGCGGCAGCTGCTCGACACCGGCCAGTGCCGCCCGTACCGGGTCGCGGGCACCTGCGGTACCCACCACGAGACGGGCGGACTCACCGTCACCGAGCGGCCCTACCGGGTCGTCGACGCGGACGGCCGACCCCACCCGCGCCGCTTCGCCTACGGTGTCCCCACCGAGTCCGTGCACTGGGTCACCGCCGCCGGGATACGACCGGGCGTCGGCTCGGTCACGCTGGAGGACTCCGACGCCATCGCCCGGGCAGTACTGGCGCTCCCGCGCATCGGCACGGGGGACCCCACACCCGAGGAGGCCCTCGCATGACCCTGCCCGAACCGTCGCTGGACTGCGGTCTGCTGTCGCCCGTGCGGGCCGGGACCCCGGTGGAGGCGGCGACCGGCGACACCGCGTGGCTGCGCGCCATGCTGGACGCCGAGGCCGCACTCGCGCGGGCGCAGGCCAGGCTCGGTGCCGTACCCGCCTTCGCCGCCGAGGCCATCACCCGGGCCGCGGCCAAGGGGCTCTCCGACCCGAGGGCCCTGGCCCTCGCGGCCCGGGAGACCGCCAACCCGGTGGTCGGACTCGTCCGCGCGTTCACCGCCACCGTCGCGACTCTCGACCCCGCCGCCGCCGAATACGTGCACCGGGGGTCGACCAGCCAGGACATCATGGACACCGGTGCCATGCTGGTCGCCGACCGGGCGCTCGGGATCGTCGTCGGCGATCTGCGCGCCACCGCCGACGCCCTCGCCGCGCTCGCCGAGCGCCACCGCGACACCGTCATGGCGGGCCGCACCCTCGCCCTCCAGGCCGTCCCCACCACCTTCGGACTCAAGGCGGCCGGCTGGCGCTCCCTCGTCCTGGACGGTGTCGAACAGCTCGACCGTGTAAGGGCGCACGGGCTGCCGGTCGCCCTCGGCGGAGCCGCCGGCACCCTGGCCGGCTACCTGGAGTACGCGCGCGTCGACGGGGTCACCGACGGCGCGGACGGCGGAGCCGACTACGCCGACCGGCTGGTGACGGCGTTCGCCGAGGAGACCGGACTGGCCCGCCCGACGCTGCCCTGGCACGCCCTGCGCACTCCGGTGGCGGCCCTGGGCACCGCACTCGCCCACGCCTGCGCCGGACTCGGCAAGATGGCCACGGACGTCCAGGTGCTGTCCCGTACGGAGATCGGCGAGGTCGCCGAGCCGGCACCCGCCGGGCGGGGCGCCTCGTCCGCCATGCCGCACAAGCGCAATCCCGTGCTCGCCACCCTGATCCGCTCGGCAGCCCTCCAAGTGCCCCTGCTCGCGGCAGGGCTGACGCAGTGCCTGGCGGTCACCGAGGACGAACGCTCCGCCGGAGCCTGGCAGGCCGAGTGGACGCTGCTGCGCGAATCCCTGCGGCTCACCGGCGGCGCCGCCCACACCGCGGTCGAACTCGCCGGAGGACTGACCGCCCACGCGGACCGCATGCGGACCAACCTCGACCTGACCTCCGGCCAGATCGTCTCCGAGCGGTTCGCCGCGGTCCTCACTCCCCGGCTGGGCCGGGTACGGGCGCGGGACCTGCTGACCCGCGCCGCCGGACACGCCGCCAGGGAAGGAGTGCCGCTCACCGAGGCGCTGGCGCTGCTGCCCGAGGCGGCCGGCGTACTGGGGCCCGAGGAGGCGGCGGCGCTGGCCGATCCCGCCGGCTACACCGGCGTCGCCGGGGCGCTGGTGGACCGCGCCCTGAAAAGATGAGCCGCCGCCGCACAGCCGTGCCCGCGCGGCTCGCGAGGGCCGGCGGCTCCACCCCGGAAGAATCCCCGCGCAGACGAACCACGGAGGAACGACGATGACGTCCCGCACCCCGGCCGAGACCTTCCGCGCCCTGCACGACCGGCCCGACCGGGCCGACCCGCTGGTGCTTCCCAACGTGTGGGACGCGGTGAGCGCCCGCGCCTTCGCGGCGGCCGGGTTCCCCGCCCTCGCGACCACCAGCTCCGCGGTCGCCGCGGTGCTGGGCCACGACGACGGCGGACACACCCCGGCCGACGAGATGTTCGCCGCCGTCACGCGCATCATCCGCTCGGTGGACGTCCCGGTCACCGTGGACATCGAGTCCGGCTACGGGCTGCCGCCCGCCGAGATCGCGGAGCGGCTGCTCGCCGCGGGAGCGGTCGGCTGCAACCTGGAGGACACCGACCACGCCGCCGGGAAGCTCCGCGACGCCCACGAACAGGCCGCTTTCCTCGCCGAGTTCACCGAAGCGGCGGACGGACGGCTGGTGCTGAACGCGCGGATCGACACCTTCCTGCACGGGGACCGTGACACGGGCGCGGCGGTCGAGCGGGCCCGCCTCTACGTCGAGGCCGGCGCGCACGTCGTCTATCCGATCCTGGCACCCGCCGAGCTGCTCCCCGAACTCGCCGGCGCGGTCGCCGTCCCGCTGAACGCCCTCCACCGGCCGGGCGGCCCCACTCCCGCCGAACTCGGAAGGCTCGGGGCCGCGCGTGTCACGTTCGGCGGAGGACTCCACGACCGGGCGACGGCCGCGCTGGCCGACATCGTCCACTCGATCGCTCGTCCCTGACCCCGCCGCCGGGCGCGGTACGGACGAGGGTGTGGTCCCGGCTCACCACGCGTAGGCCTCCGGCGCGGGCCGGTGCCCGGGGAAGATCTCGTCGAGCCGGGTCAGCGCCTTGGGCTCCAGCCGCACCTCCAGCGCCGCGACCGCGTCGTGCAGTTGGTCGAGGGTGCGGGGGCCCACCACGGGCGCGGTGACCGCGGGTTGTGCCAGCAGCCAGGCGAGCGCGACGTGACCCGGCTCCCGGCCCAGCTCGGCGGCGAAGTCCTCGTACTCCTGGATCTGTGAACGCCGGGTCTCCAGCGCGGCGGCGGCGCGGTTGGCCGTGCGCCGGACACCGTCGCGCTCCTGGCGCAGAACCCCGCCCAGCAGCCCGCTGTGCAGGGGCGACCAGGGCATCAGCCCGATGCCGTAGTGCTGGGCGGCGGGCAGCACTTCGAGCTCGACGGTGCGCTCCAGCAGGTTGTAGACGGACTGCTCGCTGACCGGACCGAGCAGACCCCGCGCACGGGCGGACTCCTGGGCCGCCGCGAGGTGCCAGCCGGCGAAGTTGCTGGAACCGAGGTAGGTGATCTTCCCCTGGGTCACCAGGACGTCCATCGCCTGCCAGATCTCCTCCCAGCGGACCGACCGGTCGACGTGGTGCATCTGGTAGAGGTCGATGTGGTCGGTGCGCAGCCGCCGCAGGCTCGCTTCCACGGCCCGGCGGATGTGCAGCGCGGACAGCCCGCCGTCATGGGGCAGATCGTTCGTGCCCGAGTAGACCTTGGTGGCGAGTACGGTCCGCTCGCGCCGGCCGCCGCCCTGGGCCAGCCAGTCGCCGATGATGGTCTCCGTGCGGCCCGGCTGCTCCGGCCAGCCGTACAGATCGGCCGTGTCGACGATGTTGATGCCGAGGTCGAGGGCGGTGTCGAGGATGCGATGGGCCTCAGCCTCCTCGGTGTGCACGCCGAAGTTCATGGTGCCGAGGACGAGCCGGGAGATCTTGAGGCCGCTTCGGCCGAGCTGGGTGTACTCCATGGTGAGCCTCCATCAAGCCGGCCGGCGGTGCGGAGCGATGCCCGACCACCGGCTTCAGGTGGTCGGGCGGGGTGTGCCGAGCGGCGCTCACGCACCGGCGAAGTCGGCGGCGTGGTCCTCGGCCCACCGCGTGAACGTGCGCGCGGGCCGCCCGGTGATCTCGGTGACGGTCGGCAGTACCGGGAGCGCGGTGGAGGGGTCCTTCTCGGTCTCGGCCCACTCGCGCAGCAGGTCCCCGGCGATCCCCGGCCGCAGGAAGCGTTCCGCGTCGGCCCGCCACTGTTCAGGGGGTATCCGTTCCACGCGCAGGGGGCGCCCGACGGCCTTGCCGATCGCCGCCACCTGTTCGGCCTGCGTGACGAGCGCCGGGCCGGTGAGCGTATGACGGGCGCCGTGGTGCCCGTCGTCCAGGAGGGTGCGCACCACCGCGGCGGCGATGTCCGCCTCGTGGATCACGGGGCAGACCGCGTCCGGGTGGGGGAGTCCGACCACGCCCCGGTCGCGGAGAGCCGAGGCCCACCACAGGGCGTTGGTCGCGAACGGCGCGGGGCGCAGCACGGTCCACTCGGCCGGTCCGTTCGTGGCCAGGGCGTCTTCCGCCTCCCGGTAGCGCGGGAGGACCCACGAACCGAGGTCGCGCTCGGTGTGCCCGGCTGCCCAAGCCCCGGTGAACAGGACGACTCTGCGCACTCCCGCGCGCTCGGCCGCTCCGGCGAACGCGCCGATGGCGGGGAGAACCGGGAAGAGGAACGCCCTCTCCACGCCGTCCAGCGCCGCGGAGAGGCTGTCCGACGACGTCAGGTCTCCCTCGATCACCGTCAGCCCCGGGCGTGGTTCGACCTGCTCAGGGCGGCGCGTCAGTACGCGTACGTCCTTTTCGGTGGCGAGCAATTCCCGAACGATGTGACGGCCGGTTTTCCCGGTCGCCCCGGTCACCAGAATCGACATGGCGGAAGCATAGAAAGATCCACACGTTTTTTCGAGGGAGTCCATTTTTCCCGTGGACCCTCCGACGTGCGGGATCCTTTTTGGCCGGGCCCTTCGGGCCGCACCACCCTCTTCTCCGCACGGTTCCGCGCGCCGGCGGCACGAGGGGTGACGGAAGGGGCCGCTGCCGGGCCCGGTAGCCCGGCAGCGGTGTCGGGGCGGTGTCAGGCGGCGGAGTCCATGGGGGCGGGGGGCCGGGCCTCCTCGACGGTGCGGGCCCGTTCCTCCAGCTGCTGAGCGGCGTGCCGCCAGGCAGCGGCGCACTCGCGGGCGGCCGAGGCGACCTGCCCGACCCAGTGCGGCGGTATCTGGTCCACCAGTTCGCCCCACCGGTTGGTGGCCACCGCGTTGGTGTCCAGCAGCCGCAGCAGGAAACGGCCGTGATCGGTGAGGCGCACCGACGGGTCCCGCTTCAGCGTGTGGAGCGTCTCTGCCATCGCGAAGGAGGTGACGGCGGCCTCGTGGTCGCACGGGTCCTGCGCGGCGCGGGCGCTGACGCCGCGACGGGCCGGAAGCAGCGGACTGGTTCCCTTCTGTACCCTCTTGCGCACATCGCGGGCGGTTGCCAGCGACAGGCCGCTCTCCTTGGCGATCTCCCGGAGACTGGCTTCGGGATGGGACAGGGCGTACTCGCCGGCGAGCCTGCGCCGTTCCGCGGTGTCCAGGACGCGGGACTTGCCGTCCCGCCCGATGCGGACGTTCAACTGGAGAAGCGCGTCACCCGAACGCCTGCGGATGGCGCCGACCGTCTTCGGGGAGAGCCCGGCGACGGTGGCGATCATCCGGTCGGACCACTCCGGATGCGACCGCATGATGCGCAGTGCCGCGGCGTTGCGGTCGGAACGGGTCAGCGGCAGGCCGTGGTTGGCGTTGCGGTTGACAGCGAGCAGGAAAGCTTCGGCGGCGGTGCCGTCGAAGTACTGCACGTCGATGTGTGTCCGGCCGTTGATCCTGGCCGCCCGAATCCGGTGTATGCCGTCGACTACCCGTGACGTCGCGCGGTGGACGATGATCGGGGGCAACGGCGAGACGCACTGGGCGAGTTGCTGGACGTGTTCCTCGCTCTCACCCGCGAGGCGGGGCGAGTCGTCGGTCACCAGCGCGTCGAGTGCCACGCTGGTGACGGGAAGACTGTCTGCCTGGGCGTCCCATAGTTCGGCCGACTCACAGGTGGGGGGCACCGGTGGGGCGGCCTCCCTGGATTCGGTCAGAGCCATTCTCATTCTCCTTTTTCAACGGTCCGTTGTACTGGGGTGAACAGGCTGGGAGGGACGCGCAGGCCGGAAGACGGTACGGAGTCATGAGCCTCGGTACCGTCCGACCCGATGTGGGTTCGTGGGGGGTGCCGCCTATCCGCTCTGCCCGGGTGCGTGGTTGCACCGACAGAGCGAGGGCACGCCGAACCCCGGCCGCCCGGGAGGTGCAGAGGCGATGCCACTGCGAAGGGCGGGCGTGCCGGGGCGAGGTGGAGCGATCCGCGGACCGGGGCATGACGCATGACGGATTCGCGGTATGCGTGTCATGTGTCGATCAGCCCCCGTCTGGCTTTCGATCCTTTGCGCACGATATCCGTCCATGATGCTCCGTCAAGACCCGCTCTCGGCCGGATCACCGGCTCGACGGAAGCGGCGCCGGAGGCAGCACCGATACCAGACACGTCGTCAAGGGTCTTTTCCGGAAGGCCTGTTGACGGACCACGATCGCGAATGTCCGAAAGTGGACGTTCGTCAGCTCGTGGGTGGCCGGAACTCCGGCTGGTCGATGATGCGCTGCCAGCTTCCGTCGGCCTGGCGGCGGACCACCTGTGCGCGGGCCCCCGAACCGTCCTTCGGAGGCGTGGCCGTCAGCGCGATGTCGCCGAAGACGAGGGTCGGAAGGGGCTCCTCCTCCTCGAAGTGGGGCGCGTGGGAGAGCACCTTCTCCCACAGCTCGCGAATGGCTTCCCGGCCCACCGTCGTGCTCCCGGGCGGGTACGCCATCACCGCCTCCTCCTCGTACAGTGCGGCCAGGCCGGCGGCGTCTCCGGCGTTGGCGCGTTCCACGAAGAGACGGGTGATGTCCTCCGGCTTGAGAGCCTTTTCGTTCTCGGGCACGATCTTCCTTTCGGGTGGCCGAATTCCGGCTCCTCCATGTTCCAACGTGGCTGGGATCACGTCCAATCAATCGTCTGGATCGCCTCTATAATCAGGGGTTATGGAGCTCAGGCAGCTGAAATATTTTCTGGCCGTGGCCGAAGAATCCAACTTCACGAGAGCGGCCGAGCGCGTGCACGTCAGCCAGCCCGGGATCAGTGCCCAGATCCGGCAGCTGGAGAACGATCTGGGCACCACGCTCATCGACCGGTCGGGCCGCAGCGCCGGGCTGACCGCCGTGGGCGAAGTGGCCTTCGACCACGCACGCGCGGTGCTCGCGGCCGTGGAGGCACTGCGGCACGCGGTCGACGAGATGAACGGGCTGGTCCGCGGCCGGCTGGTCGTGGGCATGGTGACGGCGTGCACGGTCACCCCGCTGTTCGAAGCGCTGTCCAGCTTCCACCTGGCCCACCCCGGAGTCGAGATCAGCCTGATGGAGGACGACTCCGTGAAGCTGGTCGAGTACGTCCGTGAGGGCACGGTCGACCTGGCCCTGATCGGGGCCGCGGGCCGGGCGCCGGAGGACCTGGACGGCCAGCAGGTGATCAGCGAGGCGATCGTCGCGGCGGTCCCGCAGGGACACCCACTCGCGGCGGAGAGCGGTGTGACGCTCGCCGAGCTGAGCGCCTACCCGGTCATCTGCCTCCCCAAGGGCACCGGCATCCGGGCCGTGCTGGACCAGGCCTCGGCCGCCCGGGGGCTGACCCCCACCGTGGCCCTGCAGGCGAGCGCGCCAGGAGCGGTGGTCCATCTGGCCGAACGCGGCCTGGGAGTGGCGGTACTGTCCGAATCCATGGTCGCCCAGCACCCGCAGCTGACGACCGTCCCCATCACCGACGCCGACATCGCGGCGGTGCTGGCGCTGATCTCCGCGCCCACGAAGAGCCCGGCGCTGCGGGAACTGCTCGTGCACTGCCGGGAATCCTTCGGAGCGCCCGAGCCCAAGGCGCTGGTACGGGCCGGCAAGGCAGCCGGATGACGACGCCCGGCCCGTACCCCTCCGCGTGGAGGAGCACGGGCCGACGTCACGCCGTGCGTACCGGCGCGCGCGGAGGTCAGCCCTCCGCGGCGACCGCCGACGGGGCGGTGGTGTCGGGTGCCGGAGCCTTGGGGGCCTGCGCGGCCTGGAAGTCCTTGGCACGGATCAGTACCAGCGACAACAGGCCACCCAGCAGGGCGAGGCCGGCCGAGATGGTCAGCAGGGTGTTCAGACCGTCGACGTAACCCTCCACGGCGAGCCGCTCCACGGTCTCCCGCTGGGCCGGCGGCACCAGGGCTGCCGCCTGCTCGATCTCCCCTCCGCGTACCAGCGCGGCGAGGCGGTCGCCCTGGCCGGCGACGCCCTCCACACCCGCCAGACCGTCGCGGAGGCGGTCGCCGATGATCACGGCGAAGGTGGACCCGAGAATGGCGACACCGGCGCTCACGCCGAGCTGCCGGAAGGTGCCGCTGACGCCCGACGCCATCCCGGAGCGGGAGAAGTCCACGACGCCCACGGCGGTGGAGGCGAGCGGCGGGTTCACCAGGCCCGCACCGATCCCGCCCAGCACCAGGCCGGGGATGAAGTGCTCCCAGCCGGTGTTCTCGTCGATCCGGCTCATCAGCAGCAGGGCGACGCCGACGAGGATCAGGCCGACGCCGATCAGGATGCGGGCCGGGATCTTCGCGCTGACGCGGCCCGCGATCAGCGAGGCCACCAGCATCGACAGGGACGCGGCCAGCAGGCGCACACCGGTCTCCAGCGAGGAGTACTGCAGCACCTCCTGGAAGTAGATGGCCAGGAAGAGGAACATCGCGAAGAGCGAGCCGTTCATCGCGAACGCCGCGACGGAACCGCCGACGAAGGTCGGGATGCGGAAGAGCTTCAGGTCGAACATCGGCTGCTCCACCCGCGACTCGACGACGAGGAAGGCGAGCAGCAGCACACCGCCGACGATGAGGAACGTCACCGCGCCGGAGTCGCTCCAGCCCTCCTCACCCGCACGGATCAGGCCGTAGATGAGGGTGGCCAGGCCCGAGGTCAGCAGGACGAAGCCAGGCCAGTCCAGACGGCGCGCGAACGGCGACTTCGCCTCGTCCACCCGCAACGCGATGATCAGCGCGACGACGATGCCGACCGGCACGTTGATCAGGAAGATGCCGCGCCAGCTGATGCCGCTGGAGATCAGGCCGCCCGCGACCGGACCGATGGCGGACGCGAGGCCGGTGACCATGCCCCAGATGCCGAACGCCGTGCCGCGCTCCTTGCCCTCGAAGCTGCCGGCGAGCAGGGCCAGGCCGGTCGCGAACATCACCGAGCCGCCGACCCCCTGGAGGATCCGGGCGAGCACCAGCATCAGGGGCGACTGGGCGAGACCGCAGAGCAGGGAGGCGAACGTGAACAGGACGACGCCGATGGAGTAGAGCCGCCTGCGCCCGAACCGGTCCGCGATCGTCCCGCTCGTGAGCAGCAGCGCGGCCAGCGCCAGCGCGTACCCGTCGATCACCCACTGGAGATCGGCGAAGCTGGCCTCCAGGTCCGCCTGCACGTCCGGCATGACGACGTAGACGATGGTGGTGTCAAGCAGGAGCATGAACGTCCCGCCGCACACCCCCAACAACGTCCACCATTTCTTATGCATCTTCGTTCCTTCTGCTTGTCGAGCGGATCCGACGGGACCGGGGCCCGTCGGAGCGGGGAGGGGCCGGGGCGGCGTTCAGGCCGGGTCCGGCGGGATGTTGTGGTTGAGGCGCAACAGGTTCTGGGGGTCCCACACCGACTTCAGCCGCCGCAGCCGCCGGTAGTCGTCGGGGGCGTAGGCCAGGGCCACCTGATCGGGTGTGGCGTTCGAGCCGTAGAGGAAGTTGAGGGACCGTCCGGTGGTGAGCGGCGCCAGGGCGCCGGTCAGCCGTGAGTGGGCGGCGGCTACCTCGCCGGCCGTGTCCGGCGTGACCCGGTCGAGCACCGCGAGCAGGTAGGCGGCGTCCCGGTTGCCGACGCTGTTCGCCGGCCGGGGCGCCCGGCCGAGGGCGCCGCCGAGGTGGCGCAGCTCGACGATGCTGTTGACCGGCGCACCGGGCCCCGTCATGGCGAGGATCTGGTGTACACGGTCCTCGTCCAGGCCGCTGAGCATCGCGTTCGTGCCGGTGTACGCCGCGGGTGGGACCGGGTCGTTGTGGATGCTGCCCGACTCGGTGTACGGCAGCACGCGCACCGTGTCCGCCAGCCGCGGGCCCAGCGCGCGCAGCGGCGCGATCAGGCGCTCGCCCTCCGCGGCCTCGCCCAGGAAGGAGATCCGCACGTGGACGACGTACCGGCCCCGCAGCGGCGGGGGAAGCGCGGGCACGTCGGGCAGCGGGACCAGGGCGAGCGAGGAGGTCATGTCCTCGGGGACACCGGCGGTCCAGCGCAGCCAGGTGTTCACCGCCTCCTCGGCCAGGGAACCGTCGAAGTAGAGGGCGCCGCCGTACAGCCGCTCGACCGGCACCAGGCCGACTTCCATGGAGGTGACCACGCCGAAGTTGTCCCGGCCGCCGCGCAGCGCCCAGAACAGGTCGCTCTCCCGGTCCGCGTCGATGTCCCGCACCCGGCCGTCCGTGGTGACCGCGCGGATCCGCCGCACGTGGTCGGCGGCGTAGCCGTAGCGCCGGGCCAGCAGCCCCAGCCCGCCGCCGAGGGTGTACGCGACCGCGCCGACGTGCGGGGCACTGCCACTGAGCGGGGCGAGGCCGTGCGGCGCGGCGGCGGTCACCACCTGCTGCCAGCTGACACCGGCGTCCAGGAGCGCGGTACGGGACACCGGGTCGATCCGCACCCCGGACATCCGACGGGTGCTGATCAGCACCCCGCCGTGCGCGGGGAGGGCAGGGCCGTGCCCGGTGGCCTGGACTCCGACCGGCAGGCCGTGGGCGGCACCGAACTCCACCGCGAGCCGCACGTCCTCCTCGTCGACGGCGCCGATCACCACGGACGGGGCGTGCGGCCGGAAGGTCTGGTAGCGGACACGTTCCTCGTCGTAACCGTCGTCGCCTGCGGCCAGGACGGGGCCGCGGACGCTCCCGGCGAGCTTGCGCGCCGCCGCCGGGTCGCCCCACGGGGCGTCGGTCCGGGGTTGAGGAGTCACGGTGGGCGTTCCTTTCGTCGAGGGAACGACCGTGCCGCCGAGGACGGGGGATTCTCGGCGGCACGGTGGTCCGCTGTCTCATGGTCGTGACCGAATGGTCAGAAGTCCAAGACCTAGATTTTTGGGTTGAGCTAACTTCTGCTTATGGCTGGGAGTGGCTCGGCCCGTCCTTCGGAAGGACCCGCCCACGGCCCCGGGGCACCACCGACGGCGACCGCGACCGCGAAGGCGTAACGGGAGGTCGTCCCGTCCCCGACCACCGCGTAGCGGTCCCCGGCCCGGGCCCACAGGCCATCGCCGTGGGGCCGCAGGCGGACACGCCAGAAGAGGCCGCCGTGGCCCTCGTGGCACTCCGTCAGCGCCTTGAACGCGGCCTCCTTCGCGGCGAACAGCCGCCGCAGCCGCTCCCGGTCGCCGTCCGGCCACAGCAGCGCGCGCTCGGTGTCGTCGAGCAGGAACCGGTGCAGCCGTGCCTCCGGCAGCCGGAACTCCAGATCGACACCGACGCCCGGAGCACCCGGGGCCACGGCGGCCACTGCCAGGCCGTGGGTGTGGGAGACGGAACCGGCGTAGCCCCGGGGGAAGACCGGGGCACCGCTGCGTCGGCGCCCCACCGAGGTGGTCGCGCACCCCGCGCGCCGCAGCGCCGCGGCAGCCGCCGTGCGGCCGGCCCGGTGCTGCGCGGCGGTGCCGCCCGGCGGGCCGACCGGCACCGTCTCCACCAGCACCCGCTGGGGACGCCCGGAGCCCCCGAGCAGCCATTCGCTCGGGGGCTCCGCGGACGGCTGCCGTTCAGTCACCCGGACCGGCGACCCGCTCGATGAACGCCACGACCTCCCGCTGGAACCACTCCGGCTCCTCCAGGAACGCCAGGTGGCCACCGCGCGGCACGGTCACGGTGGTGGTGTCGGGGAACAGCCGGGTCATCTCCTCCACCGCGCTGGTGGAGAGGGAGAAGTCGTCGCCGCCCACGAACAGCAGAGTGGGCTGCTTCACCCGGGTCATGATCTCCGGGTCCAGCGGCGCCTTCACCGACACCGCCAGACCGGCCCGCAGCGACTCCACCGAATGGATGCCGAGGAAGTTCTGCTTGCGGCCCATGAAGCCGATCGGGCCCGCCTCCTCGACCGCGAGGTCGCCGGAGACCAACGGGTACAGCGTGTCGTAGAGGACCCCCAGCCCGGACGTGTCCAGGGTCTTCAGCCATGCCTTCGTGATCCGGCGCAGACGCTGTGCCCCGTGCGGGCTCATCGCCGGTCCGGCCAGGACCAGCCCGTGCACCCGCTCGGGATACGCCACGGCGAAGTCCCGGCACACCAGGGTGGAGAACGACGTGCCCACGAGCACCGCCTTCTCCAGCCCCAGATCGTCGAAGAGCGCCTTCAGGTCGGTGATGTGGTCCTCCCACACCGGCTCGCCCTCCTGCGGACTCGAATCCCCCTGGCCCCGGAGGTCGTACGAGGTCAGCCGGGCGGTCGACGCCAGATTCGCGGTGTACGACCGCCAGGACTTGCGGTCCATGAAGAAGTTGTTGACGAGGACGACGTCGGGGCCGTTGCCGCGTCGCTCGTAGGTGAGCTGGATGTCGTCGTTCACCCGGACCGTTCCGGTCTCGATGGCGTCGTCGACGGTCGTGTGGGTCATCGGTTCACCTCAGGCGGGGGCAGGTCGGACGGGGGAGCCGGCCGACGGGCGGCCGGACGGGCCGCGATCCCGTGCGGTGGTCGCGGCCGGAAGAGCGGTGGACGTCCGGCGGGTCGGGGGCGGGCCACCAGCCCCCCCCCCCCCGCCCGCGTCCAAGGCGGGTGGTGGTAAGAGCGCCCCCCCCCCCCCGGGGGGGGCCCGCGGGGCCACCACCCCCC
>NZ_JBHWZJ010000003.1:0-101068 GCF_042728415.1 Streptomyces sp. NPDC060198
GTGGGACGGGGCCCTTCTTTTTCTGGGTCCGACCGGATTCATGTCCTGAACCGGGGGCTCGCGGGGTCCGCTACGGCCCTTCGTCAGGAGCGGGCCGCCATGGCGGCCGCGCCGATCTTCGGAGCCAGCTCTTCGACGGCCCATTCGATGCTGTGCGGGGTCGGCTCCGCGAGGGCCTCGGCCAGAGCGGGGTTCAGGGGGATGTACCGGCCTTCGGCGACCGCCCGCATCGTGCGGAAGGCGGGGGCCTTCTCCAGGGTGGAGAGAGCGTTCGTGGTGCCGGCGGCGAAGACGATGTCGGTGTCGGCCCGGCCGACGTCCGCGTAGTCGAGGTAGGTGCGTGCCGGGTTGCTGGCAGCGGGGAGCTGGGTGGTGAGTTCGTTCAGCTTGATCCCGAACTTCCGCAGGACGCGTGCCGAGGTGTCCTCGCGCGATTTCACCGCCCCGACGCCGTGGGGCATGGGGGAGACCAGCAGGTTGAAGCGGGTTCCGGCCATGGCGGGGAAGGCCGCGCGGGCGTCGAGGGCGATCTGTTCGGCGGCGCTGATCAGCTGTTCGCCCTGATCCTTGACGTCGAGTGCCTTGGCGATGATGCGGGTGCTGGTCTGCCAGGGGTCCGCGTCGGGCCCTTTGACGTAGTGCACGACGGGAGCTATGGCGGAGAGCTTCGCGTACACCGGGTCGAGGGTGCGGTCGCGGGTCGCCAGGATCACGTCCGGCTTGTACGAGGCGACCTGGGCGACGAGGTCGCCGTCCGCTCGGAGCAGGCGGGGGTGCTTGCCGCTGAGTGCGGTCCTGGTCCAGGGCGTGATGCCGCCGGGGACTCCTTCGGCGGCCGCGGGCATGGCCGCCGGCTTGAAGCCGAGGGAGAGCGCGATGTCGGCGCTGGCGTCGTCGAGTGCGACGACGGTACGGGGCTTTCCGTGGATCTTCGCCGTGCCGAGTCTGCCCTCGACCGAGATGGCGGGGGCCGTGGCATCGGCCGTGCAGGCGGTGGCCAGCAGCAGGGCGGAGGCCGTGCCGACGAGTGCACCGGTCCGGATGCGGGTGTTCATGCTTCTCCTTGACTCGCTCCCCGCGACAGTAGCCCGATTCGTTCGCACGTACGTTCTTGGAATATGTGATTCCGGTTGCTCGGGCCACCGGGCGGGGAGCGGGGGCGGCGGGAGCCTGCCCATGATCCGGGCGGGTCTATCCCTCGCGCGGGAAGCCCGCCCCGCCTTCGTCCGCGCCCTCGGCCGGTGCCCGGGGGTCCCCCGACCCCGCTTCCGCCCGCGCCCCTGTGCCCGCGCTCAGTCGGTGACGGCCGCCGAGGCGTTGCGGACCGGGCGGCGCACCATGTACACGTCGATCGGGTCCTGGCTCTCCTCCACGAATCCGTGGCGCTCGTACAGCGGGCGCGCGGCGCTGCCCTGCACGACGATCAGCCGGACCTCCGCGCCCGCTTCGTCGGCGCGGGTGAGCAGCGTCCGGAGGATCGCTGTACCCACACCCCGGCCCTGCACTTCGGGAGTGAGGTAGAAGTTCTCCAGCAGGCGGCCCCGCTCGGCGGGGCGCAGCGTCACGCTTCCGGCGAAGGCCCCGTCCACCTCGATGACGGAGGTGTGCTCGGGTACGAAGGTGTCGCGCAGCCGCTGGCGTACGCGGTGTTCGTCGTACCGCCCGAGTCGTTCCAGGTCCGGCCGCAGGACGACGGCGCGCAGCTCCGCGATGGTTTCGAGGTCACCGGGGAGCGCGGGGCGCAGGGCCCACGCGGCAGCCACGGGGGGCATGGTGCTGTTGTTCATCCGTCAAGTATCAAGTGTTCCTTCGCGGCGCGCTTCGCCCGGTCTCTGTCGGTGTACCCCTGCGGGGAGCCGGGTGGGGAGGCGCGCGTACCGTCGCCCCGACGAGCGGCCGTCGACCCCGTACGAGAGAAGGAATCCAATGTCCGAGCGAGCCCTGCTGATCATGGACGTCCAGACACTCATCGTCGAGCGCCTTGCCGGGCCGGGTTACCTGGACCGGTTGCGGGTGGCCGTCGACCACGCCCGGAGCGAAGGGATTCCGGTCATCCACGTGACGGTCGGGTTCCGTCCCGGTGCGCCCGAGATCCACCCGCGCAACAAGATGTTCGCCGGGTTGGCGGGGCGCCGGTCGGCGCCCGCGGGTGTGGACCCCAACCCGATCCACCCGCGGGTCGAGACCCGGCCGGAGGACGTCGTGGTCGTGAAGCGGCGGGTGAGCGGCTTCGCGGGCAGCGACCTCGACATGGTGCTGCGGGCCGGCGGTATCGAGCACCTGGTCCTCGCGGGTATCGCCACCAGCGGGGTGGTGCTCTCGACCGTGCGCCAGGCCGCCGACCTCGACTACCGGCTCACGGTCCTTTCGGACGCCTGCGCGGACGGCGATCCGGAGGTGCACCGGGTCCTGACGGAGAAGGTCTTCCCGCAGCAGGCCGAGGTCGTCACCGTGGCGGAGTGGGCCGAGGGCTGAGCGCGGCGCCGGGACCGGGTTCCCTTCCCGCGGTGGGGAGGCGACCCGGTCCCGGGGTCCTGCGCGGCGGTCAGCCGAGAATCTTCGCCTTGGCCCGCTGGAACTCCTCGTCCGAGATGTCGCCCCGCGCACGTACCTCGGAGAGCTTGGCGAGCTGGTCGGCCGGGCTGGTGTTGCCGGCCGTTTCGCGGATGTACGTCTCGAACGCGTTCTGCTGCTCCTTGGCGTGCTTGTGCTCACGGCGGCCCATGCCCCGCCCGCGCGCGATGACGTAGGCGAAGACGCCGATGTACGGGAGCACGATCACGATGAGGAGCCAGGCGGTCTTGGCGAGGCCGCTCATGTCGTCGTCGCGGAAGATGTCGGCGATGATCCGGAAGAGGAGCACCAGCCACAGGACCCAGATGAAGACCCACATCGCGGTCCAGAAGGCTCCGAGGACCGGATAGTCGTAGGCCAGGTAGACGCCGTTGCTCATCGTTCTCTCCTGTCGGGGCCGTAGCAGCACCACTCCCCCCGGGAACCTCCATCCTGCGTCCGGTCGGAGAAGTCGGCCACGCGAGCGGGGAATCTGCGGCGTCCCTCAGCCCAGGGCCGGTGCCACCACGACCCGCCTCACCCGGGCGCCGGGCAGGCCGCGCAGGATCTCCGCGCCGATCTCCGTGAGGCGCTGCGCGTCCGGGGGCGTGGCGCCGAGCCCGACGGCGTACCGGACGAACCCCGCGTCCCCCGCGCCGTCCGCGCCCCCGGCGACCGGGCGGGGCCAGGCGTGGGTGTCCGGGGAGCCGGACCGGGCGAGGGCGTCGAGGAACGCCAGGAGGCGTCCCCGGAAGCGGCCCTCGTCACCGCCTTCGCGTACGGAGACCACCGCCCAGGCCGAGTGGCGCAGATGGAGCGGCGGCGGGGTGCAGAGCCGGGCGTACGGGACGGGGTCGGCGTCCGCCGCCGCGTCCAGCACCTCCCACGCGCGGAACAGCTCCTCGGCGATCAGCTCCAGGCCCGCCGCGGACACCTGCGTGGAGCAGGAGCGTACGGGGGCGGTCGGGGTCAGGATCGTTACTGCGTCGCCGGTGGCGGAGGCGTCCGGGACGTCGTCGGAAGCCGGGCCGCCCGGGTACGCCACGGGCCGGGTCCAGTCCCACTCCGCCCACCGGGCGAAGAACCGCCGCAGCAGCGCCGTACGCGTCGGCCGGACCGTGCCTGCCGACCGGGCGGCACCCGCCTCCAGGACCGTCCGCGCCGCGAGGACCGTCCACGCGAGCCCCGGCAGTCCGCCGCACGGTGCAGAGTCGAGCCCGCGCGCCCGCGCCCAGGCCTTCACGTCGTGGAGCAGCTCCGTGAAGGCGGCGCGGTACGGGGCGGTCGCCGCGAGCAGCTCTTCCGCGTCGCTCACCGCGCTCAGCGCGACGGCCGCCGCAGGGCCCAGCTCCACGCGCCGCCCGACCGCCTCGGCGGGGGTCACTCCGTCGGGGCCGGCCGCCGGCAGGTCCACCGTCACCAGGTCCACCCGCAGCCCGTCGAGAAGGAATCGCACCCCGGGAACCCGGGCCCCGACCACCTCTCGCACCTCCTCGGCATCCGGCAGCCGACGCCCCAGCGCCCGGGCGCCGACCGGGGTCGGCAGCACCGCAACCAGGTCCACGTCCGCCCCCGGCAGCGCACCGCCCGTCCGCCGCGAGCCGACGAGGTGGACGCTCGCACCGGGCAGCGCCCGGCCCACCCGGGCGAGTACCGACTCACCCGCGTCCGGGGCGCCTTCGGCCTCCGGCCCGTCCGCCGTGGACAGCTCGACGCGCACCCCGAAGTGGTCCGAGGCGTACAGCCCGGTCGCGTCCGGGGCCGCGCCCACCAGCCCGGCCGCCACCGGACGCAGCCGCTGCGAGCGGTACAGCACCCGGTCCAGGCGGGACACGCGGCCCGTCAGCGAGCCCACGGCGGCCAGCGGGTTCACCGAGGGATCGAAGGTGGGGGTGTGGTCGTCAGGGCCGTGGACCGCCGTCCAGGCGTCGGGCAGGCCGAGTCGCGACTGCGGGTTCGGGCCGCCGTCGTTGAAGTCCCCGACCATCAGGAGGTCGCCGTCCAGATCCGCGAACCCCGTTGCCAGGTCGGCGAGTTCGCGGTCCCGGCGAGCGGCGCCCTCGGTGGAGTGGTCGCTGCTGAGGTGGGTCACCGCGACGGTGACGGGCCCGTCCGCCGTCTCCACGACGACCGCCGCGACCGCCTTGTGCCGCCCCAGCGGGTGCCACCCCGCCTCGCGCACCGGCAGGCGGCTGAGGACCAGCAGCCCGCAGTCGGCGACCTCGCGCCCGTCCAGGCCCGCCCCGAACGCGTATTCCTGGCGGACCCACGCACTGCCCGCCAGCAGGTCCAGCAGCGGAGGTTCGACCTCCTGGAGGGCGATGACGTCCGCGTCGGCGGCCCGCAACGCGTCGAGCAGCAGGGGGCGGCGGCGGGCGGTGTCGATGCGCTCGGAGTCGTAGCGGTCCCAGAGCGTGTTCCACGTCAGTACGCTCAACCCGCCTGCGGGCGGCGCTGGTTGCGTCGGGGACGCGGGCTCCCACGCCCGGCCGTCGAAGGCGTACGGGGTACGGGCAGCGAAGTACGGCGACGGCAGCGACCGCGTCTCCCGCACCCGCCCGGCCTTTGTCGAGTCCACCCGGTCCAGGCCCGAGGCGCGGTCCCACACCGTCTCGCCGTCCGCCTCGAAGAACAGCACCCGGTGCCAGGGCACCTCTCCGCCCGGCGTGAAGCGCGGCAACGGCACCCGCTTCGGCTCCCGGCCGCGCTGCGCCACCCCGATCGTGAACCGCGCCGGATCGAAGCGGGCGTCCCAGCGAATCCGGTGGTAGATCTCGTCGCTCGTCCGCATCAGGCCTTCGCCTCCCCTGTTCCGCTCGTCCGCATCAGGCCTTCGCCTCAACCGTCCCGCTCGCGCCCAGGTAGAAGGTCCGGTGCGCCTCGCCGGGGTAGGGCGGGACGTATCGCCGCAGCTGCGCCTCCTGCACCCGGGGCGGTACGGGATGCGTGCGGTGGACATTGCGCCGGGCCAGTTCGCCCGCGCCCACCACCGCCACCACGTGCGTGACCATCGCGTCCCGGCGCGAGGCGGCGGCGTGGACCAGGGTGCGCTGCCTCGGGGTGAGCGAGGTCGCGTCCCAGACCGTCGTCGTGCGGGGCCGCAACGCCCGGTCCAGCCGCTCGGCCGCTTCCCGGACCACCTCGGCGTCGGCGCTCTGGTCGGCCCGGTCGCCGCGCGCCTCGCGCAGGTCGTCGAGGGCGATGTACGTGGTGACCCCGGGCAGGGTGCGGGCGTACGTGCTCTTGCCGCTGCCGGACGGCCCGCACAGCAGCACCAGGCGCGGGAAGTCGCCGGAGCGCCAACGCCAGGTGGCGGCGACCGCCTCCCCGGCGGTCCTGATCCGGCCCAGCGCGTACGCCTCGCGGGCCTGCGCCCGGCAGCGGTCGGCCGCGTCCGGCTCCAGGTCGTCGAACGCCCCGCGCAGCCCGGCGGGTTCGCGGATCTCGTCGGCGTGCAGCGCGGACCACGCGACCTGCTCGCGTGCCTCGGCCGTGGGGGCGGTGGCCGCAGCGAGCGCGTGCAGCGTCCCCAGGTCGGCCGCCCACGACATGCGGGTCAGCCCGGTGCGGCGCTCCTCGTCCGGGTACGGGCGGTGCAGTGAACGGTGCAGCCCCACCAGGTCGGCCACCCGGACCGCCTGCGGCATGCCGAGGACCGGGGCGAGCCGGGGCGCGATCGAGGTCCGCCGGTCACGGTGGAGCAGCCCCGCCAGGACCCCGGTCAGCCGCTCGTCGCCGAAGGCGCCGGAGGCTTCGCCCATGGCCTCCGCCGTACGGGCGTCCGGCTGGTCCTCCCGCGAGGGCGGCAGCGCCTCGCGCAGGGCGTCCGCGTCGACCGCACCCCCGGAACGTACGGCCCACAGGGCGGCGGACGGGCCCAGCGTGTTCGGGACCACCGCCGCGTGCATCCAGTGCGTGCCGGTCGTCACGTGTCCCGGCCGCACCCACTTGGCCACGACCCGCCCGAACTCGTCGGCCCGGAACGACCCGGCGGGCCGAACGACGTACCCCTCCTGCCGGCCGGTGTCGAGCGTCAGCTTCCGCAGCGCCTTCTCCGCCCGCGCGTCGAACACCCCGCGCCAGAGCACCGGCGGTACGGGGATGCCCAGCCCGCGCAGGAACGCGGTGGTCTCGTCCCAGCCGAGGCAGCGTTCGCCGTCCCAGACGGAGAAGCCGTAGAAGAAGCCGTCCAGCCGGTCGTACGGGATCGAGTGGAGCGCGAACATGTTCTCCCCGCACACCCGCCACCCCGCCGGAATGCGGGAACCCACCCGCCCCTGGAGCGCCTTCACCCAGCCCCGGGACGGGTGGTGGGCGGAGTCCAGTGAGCGGGCGTGCAGCCCGTCCGCGTAGAGCGTGGTGTTCTCGCCGTCGAGCTTCTCCGTGACGACGACCTCGCGCCCGGTGAGCCCCGCCAGGTCCGTCACCCGCACGTCGTCCGAGGTGGCACCGGGCGACCAGGGCAGGTGCGGGGTGCGCGGATAGTGCGTACGCATGATGGTCGGGCCCCCGGTGCGGATGGGAAAACGACTGTCACTCTACGCAGCGGCGGGGAGGGCGGGCGACGGGATTTCCACCCGGCGGGGCTCATGTCCGGGCTCGTGGCGGGAGCCGTGGCGGGGCTCGTGATCAGGCGGAGGCGCCGCCGTCGACGACCAAGTCGGCGCCGACGACGGAAGCGGCCTCCGGGGAGGCCAGATACAGCACGGCTGCCGCGATCTCGGCGGTGGACGAGACCCGCCCCAACGGCGACGCGCCCCGCATCCGGACGGCGCGGTCGGCGTCGGACTCGCCGGGCCGCAGCGACATGGTGGTGGCGGTCGCACCGGGGCTGACGGCGTTGATGCGGATGCCCTCGGCGATGTGGTCCAGGGCGGCGCCCCGGGACAGGGCGGACACGGCCGCCTTGGTGGCTATGTACGCGGCCAGACCGGGCATGCGGACGTGCGCGCCCAGATTGGAGGAGATGTTGACGATCGCGCCACCGGTCGGCTGCTCGCGCATCCGGGCGACTTCGGCCTGGAGGCAGAGGAACACGCCCGTGACGTTGACGTCGAGCAGAGTGCGCCAGTCTGCCTCGGGAAGGTCTGCCGCGGGCGCGCCGGCCCGGAGGACACCCGCGTTGTTGACGGCGACATCCAGGCTGCCGAAGCGTTCGACGGTGTGGCGGACCAGTGCCCTGACGTCCTCGGAGCGGGTCACGTCCGCGGTGAACGAGGCTGCCGAACCGCCCTCCTTCTCCATCAGGGCGACCGTCTCGTCGAGCGATGCGGCGGTACGACCGGCCGCGACGACCGAGGCGCCTTCGGCGGCGAAGGCGAGGGCGACGGCTCTGCCGATGCCGGAGCCGGCGCCGGTGACGAGGACGGTCTTACCGGTGAAACGTGCGGTCATGATGATGACTCCTTCGGTTCGGTACTCGGCCGGGTCGGTACTCGGCCACGTCGGTACTCGGCCATGTCGGTGCTGGCTATGGGGCGCGGGTGTTGAGGGCGGCTAGGGCGGCGAGGGCTGCGAGGGCTGCGAGGGCGGCTGCCGTCGCGGCGAGTGAGGCGGCGTCGGAGCCGAGGGTGAGCAGGGCGGCGAGGACGACGGTGGGCCCCAGTTCCATCGCGGTGTTCATGACGCCGCCCGCGAGCCCGGTTCGTCGCGGCTCCACCCCGTCCGTCGCGAGGACAGCGGCCCCCGCGAAGGCGCCGGCCGCTCCGGCGGGCAGCAGGAGCAGGCCGGGGAGAAGGCCGTACGCGTACGGGGCGTGCGGTGCCAGGCCGGTGAGCGCGAGCAGCGCCAAGCCCGTCGCTGCGACCGTGAGCCCCGAGGTGGTGACGGCGGACGCGCCGTACCTGGCGATGAGCGGGCCCGTCGTACGGCCCGAGGCGAGCAGCGTCGCCGCGAACGGGACGAAGGCGGCGGAGGTCTGGAGCGGCGTCCAGCCGCGGTCCTGCTGGAGGTGGAGCGAGAGGAGGACGAACGTCGTGCCGGTCCCGGCGGCGGTCAGACCGATGGCCGCGAGCGCGAGGGCCCGGCGGGGGTCACGGAGGAATTCGAGGGGGAGGAGCGGGTCGAGGGCGCGGCGCTCGGCCATCAGGAATGCCGCGAGCAGCGCGGTTCCCGTGAGCAGCGGGGCCAGCACGGCTGCCGATCCCCAGGGGTGGGCCTCCGTGAGGACGAGACCGTAACCGGCGAGGGTGATTCCGGCGGTGGCGAGCAGAGCGCCCGGCAGATCCAGTGAACGGTTCTCAGCGGTCCGGGTGTTCGGCAGCAACCTCGGGGCGAGGGCGAGGGCGAGGACGGCCACCACGACCGGCACGGCAAGGGCCGTCCGCCAGGACGCGAGCGCCGAGACGACCCCGGAGAGCAGATTCCCCGCGGTCGCGCCGAGTACCGAGAGACCGCCCCAGGTGGCCATCGCCCGTCCGTACGCGGCGGTCCGGGGGAAGACCGTGCGCAGTACGGCCATGGCGGCGGGTGCGGAGAGCGCGGCGCCCGCGCCCTGGGCGAACCGGGCGGCGAGCAGGGTCTGCGGGCCCGGGGCGAGCAGCGCGGCGAGGGACGCCACGGCGAACACGAGCAGCCCCACGGTCAGGGCGCGGCGCCCGCCGAAACGGTCGGCGACCCGGCCGCCGAAGAGCAGCAGCCCGGCGAACGTCAGCCCGTAGGCGGCGCTGAGGAGGACCAAGTCGGCCCGGTCGAGAGAGAATTCGCGGCCGATCCGGGGAAGCGGCACGACGAGCGAGGTGAGGGTGAAGATCAGCGATATCTGTACGGTGCCGAGCAACGCGAAGGCGGGGCCGGGTGGCGTGGGGCCGGGTAACGCGGGTAACGCGGGACCGGGTGACGACTCGGTCGAGGTGGGCCCGGCTGGGGTGGGTCCGGCTGGGGTGGGCCCGACCGAAGAGTTCCTGCTGTGCGGGTCGCTCATCTCGCCCCCATATTTGACTGAACGGTCTGTTATGAAGTCATGGAGCGCCCCCTCGGAGGGGGTTACTCACGACGCCCCTCGGGGCGTTCCGCGGCACCGATCGGTGTGCCGTCAGTCGAGCAGCCTCAAGGCGTGCTCGGCGGCGTCCCGCACCCGGCCCGGATCGTCGGACGCCTTGCCGACCACCCGCAGGCCCTGCATCAGTACCAGCAGCATCCGCGCGAGCCCGCGCGGATCACGGTCCGCGGGCAACTCGTCCTGCGCCTGGGCCCGTATCAGTGCCGAGCACAGCACGGTCTCGATGCGGTCCCAGCTCGCCTCGACCCGGCGGTTCGCCGCCGTGTCGTGCGCGCTCAGCTCGGCGGCCGTGTTGGTGACGAAGCATCCCTTCGCACGGTGGTCGTCGGAGTGCGCCTCGGCCGCGAAGCGCCGCACCACCGCGCGTACCGCCGGCAGTGCGGGGCCCGGTTGGGAGAGCTCGCGCAGCAGATGCGAATCGCGGGTCTCGGTGTAGCGGTCCAGCGCCTTCAGGTACAGCTCGTGCTTGTTGCCGAAGGTGGCGTAGATGCTGGCGCGCCCGATGCCGAGGTGTTCGACGAGGTCCGTCATCGAGGTCGCCTCGTAGCCGCGTCGCCAGAACAGCTCCAGGGCTGCCCGCAGTGCGGCTTCCGGGTCGAATTCCTTGGTTCTGGCCACGGTGGAACCTTAGGCAATAGTGAAACGATCGGTCAAGTATTGTCTCTGGCTCTCTTGCTCACTCCAGTGTGGTTGTCACGCTGCCCCGGGGGAGGGCGTACGCCTGACCGTCGATGCCGCCACAGCCGGAGTGCCGCCACAAGCCGGAGTGCCGGAGTGTTCGAGTGTCCGAGCAGGTCAGTTCGTCGGCGGTTCGATCCCCGGGTCCACCGCGTCGGCCAGTAGACAGCGGTCGCACCGGATCTGCTCGGGGGCCCGGAACGCCCGGTCGCAGGCAGGGCAGTTCTGCATGGGGAGGACCGCCGGACGGTTCGGCGCCGGTCGGCTCCCGCGCTCGGTGGGGAGCGGGAGCGGTGGGGGAAGTTGGCTGGTCAGCCGCTTGGCGAGGAACTTCGCCGGGTACTTCACCTGCGCGGGCAGGTCGCCGAGGAGGGCCTCCCGCACCTGGTCCGTGTGAACGCCCCGCTCCAGCCAGACCGCCACGGTCGGCGCGAGCTCCCGCACGTCCTTCTCGCTGAGCCGTAGCTGCTTCTCCTCGCCCCGCAGCCCGCTGAGCAACTCGGCGGCGACCGCGAGCCGTGCGAGCTCGGCGGCGGTGGGCGCGGCCGGCCGGACCGGCTGCGGGAGGGAGGCGCGGATGGAGGCGGCATTGGGCACGGAGGGTGGCGCCGGAGCAGCGGGTACCGAAGGCGCAGGGGCAGCGGGAGCAGGAGCGGGTGCGGGCGGGGCGGGTGCGGGGGCCGGTGGCTGCGGCTGCGGTGGAGCGTCCGGCTCCGTACGTACGGCCTCGACCAGCGGCGCGTCCGGCGCGTCCGGTTCGGCGGCCGTGAGCACCTTTGCGGGCGCCTCCGCGTGAGCCCGGGGGCGTTCCATGGCGGCGGCGGTTGCCGGGGCGGGCGACGCGTCCTCAATCGCAGCCGCGACGGCCACCGGCTCCCACAGTTCCCGCAGCGCGTCCGATGCCGTGCACATCTCCCGTACGGGACGCTGCTGCGCACCGCTCCGGACGTGCGCGGGCCGGGTGCCGTGACGCCGGGCGGTGGCCGGAGAGCCCGCCCGCTGCCGGGGTACGGCGGTCGGCCTCCGCCCGAGTGCCTTCAGACCGGAAGCCCTCCGCCCGGCGGCCTGGCGCTCGGCCACGGCTGCCCGGGCGGCGCGGTCGTGGTGGGCGGCGTCGGGGTGGTTGTACGCGATCGTCCGCGTCATGAACCGGCCCTCGCCGACACGGTCCCGGGGGCGGTCCAGGTACCCGCACCGCTCCAGCTCGCGCATGGCCCGCGCGATGGTCTCGGCGCCTTCCTGGAAACGCTCGGCGAGCGCCTTGATGCCCACGCGGCGGCCGGGCGGCAGCGACTGGATGTGCACCGAGACGCCGATCGCGACGAGGGAGAGCTCGGGGTGCTGCGCCAGGTGGTTGCCGACCACCACGAACTCGCTGGTGAGCGGCACGGTGACGTGCGAGAGCCCGGTGGTCCGGGTGCGACTGCGGTCGATGACCACTGTCTGGGCGCGCGGGTGCGCGCTAACCTCATGGGTATCCATTGGGAAGGTTTGTCTTCCTGGTTGGCCAGGCCCTCGATCGGGATGCCAGTCCCGGCGGGGGCCGTCCTATGTCTGGTGAGGGGCGGATGCCCCTGCTGTTGGGGGGAGCATATGCCTGCCAACCGGACGAAAATCCAGCTGAGTTACCGAAACTCACCCGTCCGGGTGAGGACACGCCGAGAGGTGTGGAGTCGCCCTCGAACCCCCTGGTGGGGGAGGGGGGTTGGTTTGGTTCTTTCTCAAGTTCTTTAGAGCTTTTGGAGTCCCGAAACGCCGTGTCCCTGGGGCCCGGGACACGGGGGACGGGGTCTCGTCCCACCGGGTCCCGGGAAGCGGGACCCGGTGGTCGTAATGCTCCGCAAACCAGATGGCCCGGGGGGTCAGGACCCGGTGAGCGCCACCTTCGCCCACACCGTCTGGCGAAGCCGTGTCGCAGCGCCCTACCGGAGGCAGAGTGGTGTGGCGAAGCCAGTTGGCTGTTGGCCTCTTGGTCCCGGACGGCAGGACCCTACTTTGGGAGACGGAGGAGTTTTTTCCCCGAAACTCAGGTCACTCGTCGCGGACGACCGCCGCGAACGAGGTGCAGATACGCCGGAAGCCTCGATGGTTGCTGCGCCCCGTGTGGCTCATGCACTCCACATCGACCGCCGCACTGTCCGTCGACGCCGACGACCGCCATGTGCAGCCGAGGCACTCCGCCTCGAACGTCACATCCGTATCCGGGTGCTGTGCGATCCGGTGCCGCACGAACCGTGCGACCGAGCGCGTCACCTTCCCCGCCTGGTCTGGTGCGGGTGGTTCCTGATCTCCACATCGGCATCGGTTGCCGCCGACAGGTCACCTCTGTCCCGCGCGGCAAAGCGCTGTGCGGCCAGCGCCTCGCACACTCCGCAGCCCGCCTCCGGTTTCGGAGGCGGCAGGGGAAGTGCCAGGTTCACCGGTCCGCTCATCGTCGTACGCCCTCGTCCGCTCACACCGTGCGCCTTCCGTGCCACTCCGCAGTTGATGAGCCGACCGTAAGAAGCGCCCCTGCGGAGCAGCCACGCTGTTGCACGCGGTTGCACAGATTCACCCGAGGGCGGTGAGTGCCTTGGCGATGAGGGCACGGGCTTCAGCTCCCCGCACGGCGGTCCGGGACAGCTCGGAGAAGGCTCGGAGATACGTGGAGATCTCGCCCGGCGTGGTCAGGTTGATCTCAGCGGTGAGCGTCTCCACCGCCACCTGTCGATCGTCGAAGGCGTAGAAGGCTTCGAGCGGCCAGACGGTACGGCGGGCACCTGCCGGGATGATGCCGAGAGATACGTTCTGCTGTCCCATCACCGAGAGCAGGTAATCAAGTTGGGCCGCCATCGCGGGATCGTCGCTCACCCGGTAGTAGAGCACCGTCTCTTCGAGTACCAAGGCGAACCGGTGGTCGCCCTCCCGGATCACGCGGGAGCGCCTCGTCCTGGCCCGCACAGCGTCGGCCACGTCGTCCGGCGTTCCCTGGAAGGCTGTGATGGACCGTAGAAGTCCTGTCGCGTAGCCGGGAGTTTGGAGCATCCCCGGCACGACGTTCGATGCGTACACGCGAAACGAGCGGGTCCGTTGGTACAGCGGGACGGTCTGCTCGTGGACGCGACGCATTCCGTCGCGGTGGATCTGCCGCCATTCGACGTACATCGATTCCGCGTTCCGGGACGCGGCGATCAGATCAGCCGCGGAGTCGTCGGCCCCGCAGGCAGCGCACCAGGCGCGGATGTCCGCGTCCGAGGGCGGTGTCTTCCCTCTCGCGATCCGTGACGACTTCGACTTGTGCCAGCCGCACCGAATGGCCAACTCATGCCCTGTCAGGCCGGCGTCCTGCATGAGGCCCTGCAAGCGGGCGGCCACGGCGGCTCGTGCCGATTGAGCGCTGGAGAGCGGAGAGGGAGGCATGAGCTGACCGGTCAGGAATCAGACGGTGTACTTCTCGTGCGGGATCGCTCGCTCCCAGACCGCTTCGAACGACGATGCGCACAGTTCGGCTACAGCAGGTTCTTCCGTCTGGTCCGTGTGGACCCACCGGCCGACTCCGTCGAAGACGTTGAACTGCACGATTCGGCCGTCGAACAACCAGAAGTCATTGCCCGGTAGAGCAAGGTCCGAGGCGTTGCGACGAGGTAGCCAACGGATCCTTTCTCCGGCCGCGACGTTCGTGAACGTGCCCGAGTGCTCAAAGGCGATGTATTCGCTGACGGGCTCAGAGACGATGCGTGCCCGTCGGATCACCACACCTTTGGCCGTGACCTCCTGCACGAGGTCGAGCCATGGACGCCACCAGGATGCCGGGTCCCCCGTGGAAAGCCTGTGGCCCTGCTTCCACGCTGCGAAGCCGTCGATCTCGTTTTCGACGCCGTAGGTATCGCGCATCTCAAGGTGGACGGCTGACTCCCGCACGGACCTGATGAGGTCGGAAAAGTCAGTCAGACTCTGCGACACGAAGCGCCTCCCGGAGAAGCGGGACCATCCGCTTCGGAACTCTGATCACCGACTCGTGTCCGGGGATTCGCACGTCCCGCGAGCTTTCGCTCACGGTCTGGTCGTCCGCCGTCCACCCTTGAATCACAAGGTCCTTGGATTCTTGATCCACCCAAACGGCGGGCGATCCGTGGTCACCGGACTCGGGATCTTTACCGACGAAACGTAGGGCCATGGCGCCCCTCCCGTCCAACTCGTTGCGCCTGGTTGCGAGCTTTCCACTTTGCCGGAGACTGCGGGGCGGGAGGGCTCGTTCACGCTGATCCGCCCCTCAAGAGGCGCTCGGCGCCCTTCCGAAGCGCGGATGTCGCCAGGCGTGCCCTGGCCCGGCCCCGGACCCGCTCCACCGTCACCCGCCCCGTAGAGGTCACCCGGCGGCCAGTACCTCCACCCCCACCTCCGCCACGAGCCGCTCGATCACCGGGTCGCCCGGGTCGGCGTCGGTGATCAGGCCGGTGACGCGTTCCCAGGGCAGGACGCGGTACTGCGAGGCCGTGCCGATCTTCTCCGAGGACGCCAGGACGTACGTCTCCGCGGCCCGCGCGGAGAGAGCCCGTTTCATCGCCGCCTCCTCCGCGTCCCCGGTCGTCAGTCCGGCCTCCGGGTGGACGCCGGTGACGCCGAGCAGGCAGAGATCGGCGGAGACGTAGCTCGCGGCCTCGACCGCCGCCGCGCCGCAGGTGACCGCCGAGTGCTTGAAGACGCGGCCCCCGAGCAGGTAGAGCTCCGCCCGCGGGTGGTCGATCAGGGCGGCGGCGATCGTCGGGCTGTGGGTGATCACGGTGCAGGCGAGGTCCGGCGGGAGCGCGCGGGCGACCGCGAGGGCGGTGGTGCCGCCGTCCAGGATCAGTGAGCCGCCCGGCCGCACCAGGCCCGCCGCCACCGCGGCGACCCGCTGCTTCCCGCCTGGTGCCACCTCCTGCCGGGCCGCGTAGTCGGCCACCGCCGGAGAGACGGGCAGAGCCCCGCCGTAGACCCGCTGGCACAGCCCCTCGGCCGCGAGGTCGCGCAGGTCGCGGCGGACGCTGTCCTCGGAAATGCCCAGTTCGGAGGCGACGTCCTTGGCGACGATCTTGCCCTCGCGGGCCAGCAGACCGAGTAGGTGATCGCGTCGTTCAGCAGCAAGCATGCACGTTCTCTCCTGTTCTTGCGCGTTTCTGCGTGTAGTGTAGTCGGCATGAACGGCACACTCGTGGCGAACAAGCCCATGCTCATCCTCATCGCCGGCCCGTACCGCTCCGGCACCGACGGCGACCCGCAGGCCATGGCCGACAACCTCCGCCGCCTCGAAGGTGCCGCGTGGCCGGTCTTCGCCGCCGGGCACGTCCCCGTCATCGGCGAGTGGGTCGCCTTGCCCGTGCTGCGTTCCGCAGGCGCGGGTCCCACCGACCCGCTCGCCGACGAGGTCCTCTACCCGGTCGCCGACCGGCTGCTCGCGCACTGCGACGCCGTACTCCGCCTCCCCGGCGAGTCCGCCGGGGCCGACCAGGACGTCGCCACAGCCCGGCGCCGCGGCCTGCCCGTCTACTTCGAGGCGAGCGAGATCCCCCGCCGTACGCCGGGCGAGGTCGCGTGACCGCCCGCCCCGGCATCGATACTCCCGACCATCGGGGCCGTACCGGCCTCGATCGGGCGGGTCGCGGCCTGGACCGCAATCCTGACGTCGTGGTCCAGGCCGTCGAACTCACCTCCAGGGGCTGGCACGTCCTGCGCCGCACCACCTTCGACTACCGCCGCCGCGACGGTCGTTGGGAGACGCAGCAGCGCGAGACGTACGACCGGGGCAACGGCGCCGTCGTCCTGCCGTACGACACCGGGCGGGGCCGCGTGCTGCTCACCCGGCAGTTCCGGTACCCGGCCTACGTCAACGACCACCCCGACGGCATGCTCGTCGAAGCCGCCGCCGGGCTGCTCGACGCGGACGACCCGCTCACCGCCGTCCGCCGCGAGGCGGCCGAGGAACTCGGCATCACCCTGGGCCCGCTCACGCACGTCTTCGACGCGTACATGAGCCCCGGGTCCGTCACCGAACGGCTCCACTTCTACGCCGCCCCGTACACGGAGGCCGACCGGACCGGAGCCGGTGGCGGCGTGGAGGAGGAGGGGGAGGACATCGAGGTCCTCGACGTGCCCTTCGCCGAGGCCCTCGCCATGACCCGCGACGGGCGGGTCACCGACGGCAAGACGATCATGCTGCTGCAATGGGCGGCGCTGGACGGCCCGTTCGCGCCCCGGCGGAACTCGTGACGACAGCCGGGTCCGGTTCGACGGAGTGGTACCGAAACCCTTCGACGGCAAGGCGGGACGCTTCTACGCTCATCGGATGATCGGCATGGAAGTACGCGGCGACACCCTTGAGGTCGTGGCCCGGGCCACGACGCGGGTCGAGTGGGCCGACGCCTTCGCGGAGCTGGATACGGCCCGGTTCCCCATGCTCGCGGCCCTGACGCCGTACGGGGACGCGGTCTTCAACGGGCGGCAGGTGCCGCTGCTGACGGCGGAACTCGACCGGATGCCGGCCGCGTGGGGAGGCGACTGGGTCGAGCAAGCCCGCGCAATGTGCCGGATCGTCGAGGCGGGGTCGCACCTGTACCTGTGGTTCGTCGGCGACTGATCACGCCGGCTCCACGCGACCGCAACCGGACCGTCGGGGAGACTTTCCGCCGTGCGATGGCATGCACCGAACGCCGCCGGACCCGCCCTCCGGGAAGACGGCACCGCCCTCACCGCACGCCCGGCCGGCCGTCGTCGGTGGAGTCCGGGAACGCGCTCACGCCTCGCCGTCGTCGGTGGCCGGCCCGGTGGAGGAGGCCGGCCTCCGCAGTGCGGCGTCCACGGCGGCCACGTGGCGGGCGACCGTGCCGAAGGAGATCAGGCCGCTGCCCGCTCCGGCGTACTCGGCCCCGGCAGCGGCGAGTTCCGCACGGGCGCGGCGCAGGACGGGCAGATGTCCCACGGATGCGGCGGCACGCGCGAGTACGCACCACAGCGCCTCCTGGAGCAGGTCGTGCGGAGGCCGGGGAACGTTCGTCAGCGCCTGACGGGCCTCCTCGGTGGCGCCCGACGCGGCCAGCAGCAGGGGTTCCAGCCATGGGCGGTACGGGCCCGGGTCCAGGCCCGCGAAGTCACCGGGACCGGGCAGGGCGTCACCGCGCATCACGGGGACCAGCGCGACCAGCGCGGCGGCCCCCCGGGTGAGGCCGGGCATGCCGCACTCGGCCGTCTCCGCCAAAACCCGCGCGTATCCGGGGCGGGCGACGCGCCAGCCCTCGGCCTCGCAGGTGCGCAGCGCCCGGTACCAGGCGGTGAACACACCGGCGAGCGGGCGTTCGTTGCGGTGTGCGAGCCGGTCGATCTCCTCCGCCTCGATGTCCGCCTCCGCGAAACGGCCCTGGCCGGCGAGAGCCTGGAGACGGACGATGCGGCCCAGTACCTCGTGCCCGGGGAGCTGGTGGTCGATGCTCAGCCGGGTCAGTTCGACGCCGAGGGCGTCCCGGCGGGCGGCCGAACCGCAGGCGGCGAAGGCCTGCATGAAGGCGCCGTTGAGCGCGAACGCGAGAAGCGCGGGGTCGCCGAGGCGCCGGGCCAGCCGGACGGCCTCCTCGGCGGCGCGTTCGGCGCGCAGGCGCCACGGTTCGGCGGCGGGGGCGTCGCCGGCTCGGGGAAGCGGGGCGTCCGAGGCGGCATCTCCCCGGGATTCGACAGCCACCACGGACAGCAGCCGGGCACGCAGGGCGGCAGGCCCTTCGGGGCCGAGCCGGGCGGCGGCGCGGGCCGCGGCCCGTGACAGCTCCCCGGCGCCGTCCGGGTCGTCGGCGCGGGTCCACACGGCGGGTACGTCGTAGGAACCGATGATCCGGGCGGCCAGTTCCGGGTCGCCCGTCGTCTCGGCCGCCGCGACGAGGTCCCGCCGGTGCCGGTGCGCCTCTTCCAGGCCGTCGGGCCCGGTGACCGCGAGGTCGCGGAGCAGGCCGGCGGTGGCGTGCAACCGCGCCTTGGCGCGGGCGGGCACCGAGCGGTCCCAGGAGGCCGCCGCCCGGTCCCAGACGCTGTCGGCCACCCCGGCCGGCTCGGCGGCCGAGTCCGCCGGACCACCGAGAATGCGCGCCTCGGTCCGAGCCAGGGCTCGCCCGGTACGGTCCCCGCCGCCCAGAGCTTCACGGGCTTGGGCCAGCACCCGCAGAGCCTCTCCGTGCCGCCCCGCACGGTCGAGCGCGGTGGCCAGCAGCACCCAGCCGTCCTCCCGGCCGGGGTGGGCGGCGACGTGGGCCAGCAGGTCGGCGACCGCGTCACGGGCGGCGCCGGTCGCCAGCCGGGCGTCGGCACGTCGCTCGACCGCGTCGAGTCGCAGCGCCTCCAGCCGGGCACGTTCGGCCGCGGCCCACGCGACGGCGGGGAAGTCGGCCAGCACCGCTCCCCGCCAGCACGCGAGTGCCTCGTCCCACAGGGCGACCGCCCCGTGCGGCGGCGCGCCGGCGGCACGGGCGGCCGCGTCCTCGAACCGCCAGGCGTCGACCGACCCGCGATCCGTACGCAGCGCGTAACCGGGACCCTCGGTGACCAGCAGGCGCGAGGGCCGTCGGGGCGGACGGTCGGCTTCCAGAGCGCGGCGCAAGGCCGCGACGAACGTACGGACCGCGCCGACCGCGCCTGCCGGGGCGTCGTCCTCCCACAGGTCGGCCACCAGCCGGCCGACCGGCACCACCCGGCCCCTGGCGATCAGCAGCCGGCCGAGCACCTCCCGGTGGCGGGGTGCGCCGAGCGGGAGCGGCGAACCGTCGGCCGCCCAAGCGGCCACCGGGCCCAGCAGTCCGAACTCCACGCCCACGACAGGGGTCCTTTCACCGCCGGGGCGCGCGTCCACTCATCGATCGCTGATCCGGCGCCCACAACCTGGATGACGTCCCCGGACGGCCCGGCTCACCGAGGCCCGAGGTCCGGATCGTCCACTCTGTCATCTCTCACAGGAGTCGTTGTGACAGCCCTGAGCATTCCCGGTTTCACCGAGCACCGCGTGACCGTCGACGACGGCGTCACCCTGAGCGCAGCCGTCGGCGGCGCGGGCGCACCCGTCGTTCTGCTGCACGGTTTCCCGCAGACCCGCCTCATGTGGCGGCACGTCGCCGCCGACCTGGCAGCGGATCACACCGTCATCTGTCCCGACCTGCGTGGCTACGGTGCCAGCGACAAGCCGGCCGAGACCGGCCCCGATGTCTACGCCAAGCGCACCATGGCCCGTGACGTCGTACGCCTCGCCGCCGGACTCGGCCACGACCGGTTCGTCCTGGCCGGTCACGACCGCGGCGCCCTGGTCGCCTTCCGCGCCGCGATGGACCACCCGGACGCCGTCGCCCGCGCCCTCTTCCTCGACGTCCTGCCGACCCTCGACATGTGGGACGCGCTGCGCGGCGTGGACGGGGCGGTCGGCTTCCACCTCTACCTGATGGCCCAGGCTCCCGGCCTGCCCGAGGAGATGATCCGGGGGGCCGCCGACACCTTCTTCGGCTACTTCCTCGACGCCTGGACCAAGAACCCGGACGCGATCCCCGCCGACGTCCGCGCCCACTACCTGGCCGCCTCGGCCGCGGCCGTCCCCTCCGTCGTCGCCGACTACCGCGCCTCGGCCGGTGTGGATGTGGACCACGACACCGCCGACAAGGAGGCGGGCAACAAGCTGGCCATGCCGGTGACCGTCCTCCAGCAGGACTGGGGCGCCGCTCTCGGCTACCACGCCCACAGCCTGTGGAGTGCCTGGACCGACGACCTGGAGCACCGCACGGTGTCGTGCGGCCACTACATGGCCGAGGAAGACCCCCTGCTGATCGCCGAGGAGATCAGGGCGCTCGCAACCCGCTGATCGGGAGCACCGACGCCCTCCCCGGACGGCGGTCGGGGGACGGACTCCGGTCAGTCCTGCACCGCCGTACCCAACTCCGGCGCGGACTTGGACCACTCGTTCCCCTCCGTAGCCCGGAACGCCGCCCCCCACGCCCCGGCGAGGCCGTCGCGGGCGGCCTCCAGGCCGGCGGCCGTGTTGCCTCCGGGTACGGCGACCCGGTCCACGACCTCGTCCAGCGAGGCGCCCTCCCCGAGCAGGCGGCTCAGGGCGTGCAGGCTCTGCGCGACGAGGGCCTCGGCCAGCTCCCCGGGCAGCGGGGCGCCCCGCTGCTCCTGGGCGTCCACCATGGCCCGGGCGGCACCGGCAAGCAGCGCCGGACCGCAGGACGCCAGGTCGGTCGCGGCCCGGCCCTGGCTCTCCTCGATCACGAACGGCGTCGAGAAGGCCCGGAGCAGGCCGAGCAGCTCCTCGGTGGCCCCGGCCGTCAGGCGCGGGCCCGGTACCAGCAGGGTCGCCCCGGCCCCCTTGTCGTTGCCGACGCTCGGGATCAGCTTGGCCACCGGGCCGGGGACCGCGTCCGCGAGGGTGCGGAGCGGCAGGCCGTTGTTGACGGTGATCACGAGGTGCCGGGCGGTGAGCCCGGGCCGCAGCTCGTCCAGGGCCGTCGGCAGGTCCGCGTTCCGTACGCACAGCACGATCACGTCGGTGTGGTGGGGCAACTGCCTCAGGGCCAGGACCGTCGCGGCGGGCACGGTCTCCTGCAGGCGCGCCACGCTGGACGCGGACCGGCCCGCCGCGAACAGCAGACCGGGGGCGACCGCCCTCCGGAAACCCGCCGCCAGGGTCAGCCCCATCCGGCCGAGACCCACCACGCCCACTGCCCGGTACTCGCTCATGGCGCCCAGCTTGGCAGACGCGGACGGGCACGATCACGCGCACGCGAACGGCACCACCCGCGCCCACGGCCGCACGCTCCCCGAGCCTCGGCCGCGCTTCGGCCGCACCTCAGCCGCGCTTTCGCCCGGCGCCTCCCGGCGCGGTGGAACGGCTCAACTGGCGGGCCCAGAGCGCCTTCTGGGCGAGCAGGGTGAGGGTGCCGGCCAGCACGATGCCGCCCAGGTTGGCGAGGAGCTGCTGCGAGGAACCCACCGTCTGCGCGTAGTCGGAGTAGCTGAACGCCACCGCCGCGTTGGCCGCCGCCGGCACCGTGGTCACCGAGATCGTGACCCCGATCAGGGCTGCCGACTTCGCCGAGGTGAGCGACAGGGTGCCCGCGACGCCCGCGAGGAAGGCGACCACGAACGACATCCAGTCCGGCTGCCAGATGAAAGCGGTGTTCGGCCGGTCGCCCTCGACCATCGCCCGGCTGAACAGGCCGCACGCGTCCAGCAGCCACGCGAACCCTGCCGTCATCACCATCGCCGCCGCGAAGCCGCCGATCAGCGCCAGCAGCGAACGCGAGACCAGCCGGGGAGCCCGCTGCACCAGGGCGGTGGAGACCCCGGCCAGGGGGCCGAACTCGGGGCCCACCGCCATCGCCCCGACGATCAGGATCGCGTTGTCCAGCATCACGCCGACCGCCGCGAGCATGGTGGCGATCGTCAGGAAGGCGACGTACGTGATGCTGAAGGTCGACTCCTCGTGGGTGACCTCCGTCAGTTCCTCCCAGAGCACGGCGTCCGCACCGTCGCCGGGCGCCTGTTCCTCGGCCTCGTCGGCCCGGGTGGAGAGGGTGAGCTCCGGGTTCTCCACGGTGATCGAGCCCTCGCGGTCGATCCCGAGCCCGCGCAGCGCCCCGATGAGCGGGTCGCCCGCCTCCCGGGCCACGTCGCAGAGCACCAGGTCTCCCGCGGGGGAGCGGGCCGCGCCGGGAAGGACCACGAGGTGGGTGGTGCCCACGCTGCCCTCCAGCAGCCGCACCACGTCGTCGGTGCGGTCCGCCGGGACGATCAGGCGCAGATGCAGCACGGGGGCCACCCTCCCAGGAGTCGGCGACGGCACGGGACCGGGCGGTCCGGGGCCTGGGCCGTGTCCGGCACGGCCTCGCGAAGGAGCCTCAGGGTGGCACGGCCTCGCGAAGGAGCCTCAGGGTGGCACGGCCGCGCGAAGGAGCCTCAGGGTGGCACGGCCGCGCGAAGGAGCCTCAGGGTGGCACGGCCGCGCGAAGGAGCCTCAGGGTGGCACGGCCGCGCGGCTGGCCGGGAACAGCGGTCACCGGGCCCTGTCGATCCACCGGCCGAGCCCCCGGCCCGCGCTCGGCACCACGGCTGTCACGGGGACGCCGGCGGCACCCTGAAGCGTGCCCGCGTTTGAGCAATCGCTCGTGGGGGGTAAGATCCTCGGCCGATTGGCCAGGGTCGCTTCCCGTGTGGCACACTGGCCAGGTTGCTCGGTTGAGTGTCAATGCTGCGCGCCTCCCGCCGGGAGGACCGGAAGCGAGTCCCACAGTACTCGTCGACCCTGTACGGGTCGGAAGTACGGGAATCTTCCGGGAAGCGTCAGAGGGGCATAGACCAGGCACCCGGTGGGCGTTCCGCCCCCGATCTGCTCTTCATTGAGCGCAGCGCGGTCTTTGGGCCCGCACCCCCTTGGTTGGGATCTCCTTCGGGAGATTTTCGTAGAGGGGATGCGACACGCCCGACCGCGTGGGTCGGATGCGGAGGACTGGAGAACCCCCGGGTTCCAGAGCGTTTCGAGAGACAGGACTACTAGTAGCCATGGCGGGACAGAAGATCCGCATCCGGCTCAAGGCCTACGACCACGAGGTCATCGACTCCTCGGCGAAGAAGATCGTCGAGACGGTGACCCGCACTGGTGCGTCGGTCGCGGGCCCGGTGCCGCTGCCCACTGAGAAGAACGTGTACTGCGTCATCAAGTCGCCGCACAAGTACAAGGACTCGCGCGAGCACTTCGAGATGCGCACGCACAAGCGCCTCATCGACATTCTCGACCCCACGCCGAAGACGGTTGACTCGCTGATGCGTCTCGACCTGCCGGCCGGCGTCGACATCGAGATCAAGCTCTGAGGTGACGCGCGAGATGGCTAAGAACATTAAGGGCGTCCTGGGCGAGAAGCTCGGCATGACCCAGGTCTGGGACGAGAACAACCGGGTTGTCCCGGTGACCGTCGTCAAGGCCGGGCCCTGTGTCGTCACCCAGGTCCGCACCAACGACAACGACGGCTACGAGTCGGTCCAGATCGCCTTCGGCGAGATCGACCCGCGCAAGGTGAACAAGCCCCTCAAGGGTCACTTCGCCAAGGCCGACGTGACCCCGCGCCGCCACCTGGTGGAGCTGCGCACCCCGGACGCCAGCGAGTACACGCTGGGCCAGGAGCTCACCGCCGAGGTGTTCGAGTCCGGCGTCAAGGTTGACGTCACGGGCAAGAGCAAGGGCAAGGGCTTCGCCGGTGTCATGAAGCGTCACAACTTCAAGGGCCTCGGCGCCGGTCACGGCGTCCAGCGCAAGCACCGTTCCCCCGGTTCGATCGGTGGCTGCGCCACCCCTGGGCGTGTCTTCAAGGGCATGCGCATGGCCGGTCGCATGGGTAACGAGCGCGTCACCACCCAGAACCTGACCATCCACGCGGTTGACGCGGAGAAGGGTCTGCTCCTCATCAAGGGCGCGGTCCCCGGTCCGAACGGCGGCCTCGTACTGGTCCGTACCGCGGCCAAGGGGGCTTGAGGTAATGAGCACCATTGACATCCTTTCGCCGGCAGGCGACAAGGCCGGTACCGTCGAGCTCCCCGCGGAGATCTTCGACGCGAAGACCAGCGTTCCGCTGATCCACCAGGTCGTTGTCGCTCAGCTGGCTGCTGCCCGTCAGGGCACGCACAAGACCAAGCGTCGCGGCGAAGTCCGTGGTGGTGGCCGCAAGCCGTACCGCCAGAAGGGCACCGGCCGCGCCCGCCAGGGTTCGACCCGCGCGCCGCAGTTCGCCGGCGGTGGCGTCGTCCACGGCCCGCAGCCGCGTGACTACTCGCAGCGCACCCCGAAGAAGATGAAGGCCGCCGCCCTCCGCGGTGCCCTCTCGGACCGGGCGCGTCACTCCCGCATCCACGTCATCACCGGCGTGGTCGAGGGTGGAGTCTCCACCAAGGCCGCCAAGACGCTGTTCGGCAAGATCTCGGAGCGCCCCAACCTGCTCCTGGTCGTCGACCGCGCCGACGAGGCCGCGTGGCTCTCCGCGCGCAACCTGCCCCAGGTGCACATCCTGGAGCCGGGCCAGCTCAACACGTACGACGTGATCGTCTCTGACGACGTGGTCTTCACCCAGGCCGCTTTCGAGTCCTTCGTGTCTGGCCCCCAGACCGCTGAGACCGAAGGGAGCGACGCCTGATGAGCACGGCGACCGTTACCAGCAAGACGTACTCGGACCCGCGCGACATCCTCGTGAAGCCGGTCGTGTCCGAGAAGAGCTACGCGCTGCTCGACGAGAACAAGTACACGTTCATCGTCGCGCCCGGCTCCAACAAGACCCAGATCAAGCAGGCCGTCGAGGCGGTCTTCTCGGTCAAGGTCACCGGGGTCAACACGATCAACCGTCAGGGTAAGCGCAAGCGCACCAAGACCGGTTTCGGCAAGCGCGCCGACACGAAGCGCGCCATCGTGACCCTCGCCGAGGGCGACCGTATCGACATCTTCGGCGGCCCGACCTCCTGACGGAGGTAGGGACGTCCAGGATCCGGAATATTTCCGAGGACTGAGAAAACATGGGTATCCGCAAGTACAAGCCGACGACGCCGGGCCGTCGTGGCTCCAGCGTCGCCGACTTTGTCGAGATCACGCGGTCCACGCCGGAGAAGTCGCTGGTCCGCCCCCTGCACAGCAAGGGCGGCCGTAACAACACCGGTCGTGTGACCGTTCGCCACCAGGGTGGTGGCCACAAGCGCGCCTTCCGCGTGATCGACTTCCGTCGTCACGACAAGGACGGCGTGCCGGCCAAGGTCGCGCACATCGAGTACGACCCCAACCGCACCGCGCGCATCGCACTGCTGCACTACGCGGACGGCGAGAAGCGTTACATCGTCGCTCCGAAGGGCCTGAAGCAGGGCGACCGTGTCGAGAACGGCCCGACCGCCGACATCAAGCCCGGCAACAACCTGGCGCTGCGCAACATCCCGGTCGGTACGACCATCCACGCCATCGAGCTGCGGCCCGGCGGCGGCGCGAAGTTCGCCCGTTCCGCCGGTGCCTCCGTGCAGCTGCTGGCGAAGGAGGGCACGATGGCCCACCTTCGTATGCCTTCCGGTGAGATCCGGCTGGTCGACGCCCGCTGCCGCGCCACCATCGGCGAGGTCGGCAACGCCGAGCAGTCGAACATCAACTGGGGCAAGGCCGGCCGTATGCGCTGGAAGGGCGTTCGCCCGACCGTCCGCGGTGTCGCGATGAACCCGGTTGACCACCCGCACGGTGGTGGTGAAGGCAAGACCTCCGGTGGACGTCACCCGGTCTCGCCGTGGGGTCAGAAGGAGGGTCGTACTCGCTCGCCGAAGAAGGCATCGAGCAAGTACATCGTCCGCCGCCGCAAGACGAACAAGAAGCGCTAGGAGCGGGTTTAGATGCCGCGCAGTCTCAAGAAGGGGCCCTTCGTCGACGGACACCTCATCAAGAAGGTGGACGTACAGAACGAGGCAGGCACCAAGAACGTCATCAAGACCTGGTCCCGTCGCTCGATGATCATCCCGGCCATGCTGGGTCACACCATCGCGGTGCACAACGGCAAGATCCACGTCCCGGTGTTCGTCACCGAGTCGATGGTCGGCCACAAGCTCGGCGAGTTCTCGCCGACTCGCACCTTCCGCGGCCACGTCAAGGACGACCGGAAGTCGAAGCGCCGCTAACGCGGGGTGGAAACGACTATGACTCACACCGAAGGGACAACCATGGAAGCCAGGGCCCAGGCGCGGTACATCCGCGTCACGCCCATGAAGGCCCGCCGAGTGGTGGACCTCATCCGTGGCATGGATGCCACGGAGGCTCAGGCGGTCCTGCGTTTCGCCCCGCAGGCCGCGAGCGTGCCGGTTGGCAAGGTGCTTGACAGCGCCATTGCCAACGCTGCACACAACTACGACCACCCTGACGCCTCTTCGCTGGTCATCAGCGAGGCGTACGTGGACGAGGGCCCGACCCTGAAGCGGTTCCGTCCGCGTGCTCAGGGCCGTGCCTACCGGATCCGTAAGCGGACCAGCCACATCACCGTGGTCGTCAGCAGCAAGGAAGGAACCCGGTAATGGGCCAGAAGGTAAACCCGCACGGGTTCCGGCTCGGCATTACCACGGACTTCAAGTCCCGTTGGTACGCCGACAAGCTGTACAAGGACTACGTCAAGGAAGACGTCGCCATTCGTCGCATGATGACGAAGGGCATGGAGCGCGCCGGCATCTCGAAGGTTGAGATCGAGCGCACCCGCGACCGCGTCCGCGTCGACATCCACACCGCTCGTCCGGGCATCGTCATCGGCCGCCGCGGCGCCGAGGCCGACCGCATCCGCGGCGAGCTGGAGAAGCTGACCGGCAAGCAGGTCCAGCTGAACATCCTCGAGGTCAAGAACCCCGAGGTTGACGCTCAGCTGGTGGCCCAGGCCGTCGCCGAGCAGCTCTCCTCCCGCGTCTCCTTCCGTCGCGCCATGCGTAAGAGCATGCAGAGCTCGATGAAGGCCGGCGCCAAGGGCATCAAGATCCAGTGCGGTGGCCGCCTCGGCGGCGCCGAGATGTCCCGCTCGGAGTTCTACCGCGAGGGCCGCGTGCCCCTGCACACGCTCCGCGCGAACGTCGACTACGGCTTCTTCGAGGCCAAGACGACCTTCGGCCGCATCGGCGTGAAGGTCTGGATCTACAAGGGCGACGTCAAGAACATCGCCGAGGTCCGCGCCGAGAACGCCGCTGCCCGCGCCGGCAACCGCCCGGCCCGTGGCGGCACCGACCGCCCGGCCGGCCGTGGTGGCCGCGGTGGCGAGCGTGGCGGTCGCGGACGCAAGCCGCAGCAGCCCGGCACGGTGGAGGCCCCCAAGGCCGACGCCCCCGCCGCCGCTGCTCCGGCTGCTGAGAGCACCGGAACGGAGGCCTGACCGAAATGCTGATCCCCCGTAGGGTCAAGCACCGCAAGCAGCACCACCCGAAGCGCAGCGGTATGTCCAAGGGTGGTACGCAGGTTGCGTTCGGCGAGTACGGCATCCAGGCGCTGACCCCGGCGTACGTGACGAACCGCCAGATCGAAGCAGCTCGTATCGCGATGACCCGCCACATCAAGCGTGGCGGCAAGGTCTGGATCAACATCTACCCGGACCGCCCCCTGACGAAGAAGCCTGCCGAGACCCGCATGGGTTCCGGTAAGGGTTCTCCCGAGTGGTGGATCGCGAACGTCAAGCCCGGTCGGGTGATGTTCGAGCTGTCCTACCCGAACGAGAAGATTGCTCGTGAGGCGCTTACCCGCGCTGCTCACAAGCTTCCGATGAAGTGCCGGATTGTTCGGCGCGAGGCAGGTGAGTCGTGATGTCGGTCGGTACCAAGGCGTCCGAGCTGCGCGAACTGGGCGACGAGGAGCTCCTCAACAAGCTCCGCGAGGCCAAGGAAGAGCTGTTCAACCTCCGCTTCCAGGCGGCAACTGGTCAGCTCGAGAACCACGGTCGGCTCAAGTCCGTCCGTAAGGACATCGCGCGGATCTACACCCTGATGCGTGAGCGCGAGCTGGGCATCGAAACGGTGGAGAGCGCCTGATGAGCGAGAAGACTGTGACTGAGACCAACACCGACCGCGGTTTCCGCAAGACCCGTGAGGGTCTGGTCGTCAGCGACAAGATGGACAAGACCGTCGTCGTCGCCGTCGAGGACCGCGTGAAGCACGCTCTGTACGGCAAGGTCATCCGCCGTACGAACAAGCTCAAGGCTCACGACGAGCAGAACACTGCCGGCGTCGGCGACCGCGTCATCATCATGGAGACGCGTCCGCTGTCCGCCTCGAAGCGGTGGCGCATCGTCGAGATCCTCGAGAAGGCCAAGTAATTCCTGAGGGGTTCCCCTCAGGTCGGTTCCGCCAGGCTCGGTGAGGGAGCTCCGTAATCCACTTACGGAGCTCCCCGCCGGGAACCGGCAGACGATCAGGAGATAGACGTGATCCAGCAGGAGTCGCGACTTCGCGTCGCCGACAACACGGGTGCGAAGGAAATCCTCACCATCCGTGTTCTCGGTGGTTCGGGTCGCCGCTACGCGGGCATCGGTGACGTCATCGTCGCCACCGTCAAGGACGCGATCCCCGGCGGTAACGTGAAGAAGGGTGACGTCGTCAAGGCCGTCATCGTTCGCACCGTCAAGGAGCGCCGTCGTCAGGATGGCTCGTACATCCGCTTCGACGAGAACGCAGCCGTCATTCTGAAGAACGACGGCGACCCCCGCGGCACCCGCATCTTCGGCCCGGTGGGCCGGGAGCTGCGCGAGAAGAAGTTCATGAAGATCATCTCGCTCGCGCCGGAGGTGCTGTAAGCATGAAGATCAAGAAGGGCGACCTGGTTCAGGTCATCACCGGTAAGGACAAGGGCAAGCAGGGCAAGGTCATCGTGGCCTACCCCGCTCAGGACCGCGTCCTCGTCGAGGGTGTCAACCGGGTCAAGAAGCACACCAAGGCCGGTCAGACGGCTCGCGGTTCGCAGACCGGCGGCATCGTCACCACTGAGGCCCCGATTCACGTCAGCAACGTTCAGCTGGTTGTGGAGAAGGACGGCAACAAGGTCGTCACCCGCGTCGGCTACCGCTTTGACGACGAGGGCAACAAGGTCCGCGTTGCCAAGCGGACTGGTGAGGACATCTGATGACTGCCACCACTTCGCCGCGTCTCAAGACGCGCTACCGCGAGGAAATCGCCGGCAAGCTGCGTGAGGAGTTCTCGTACGAGAACGTCATGCAGGTTCCCGGCCTGGTCAAGATCGTGGTCAACATGGGTGTGGGCGACGCCGCCCGCGACTCCAAGCTGATCGACGGCGCCGTGCGCGACCTCACCACGATCACCGGCCAGAAGCCTGCCGTTACCAAGGCCCGCAAGTCCATCGCGCAGTTCAAGCTGCGCGAGGGCCAGCCGATCGGCTGCCACGTCACCCTTCGTGGTGACCGGATGTGGGAGTTCCTGGACCGTACGCTGTCGCTCGCGCTGCCGCGTATCCGTGACTTCCGTGGCCTGTCGCCGAAGCAGTTCGACGGCCGTGGTAACTACACCTTCGGTCTCACGGAGCAGGTCATGTTCCACGAGATCGACCAGGACAAGATCGACCGGGTCCGGGGCATGGACATCACCGTGGTCACCACGGCGACCAACGACGACGAGGGTCGTGCCCTCCTTCGTCACCTCGGCTTCCCGTTCAAGGAGAACTGACCGTGGCGAAGAAGTCCCTGATCGCTAAGGCTGCCCGCAAGCCGAAGTTCGGCGTTCGCGCGTACACGCGTTGCCAGCGCTGCGGCCGCCCGCACTCCGTCTACCGCAAGTTCGGCCTGTGCCGCGTGTGCCTTCGTGAGATGGCTCACCGTGGCGAGCTGCCGGGCGTGACCAAGAGCTCCTGGTAATTTCCCCTCGCCCTTTGGGCGTTGGGATTACCCGGAGACTCTCGGTAAGCATCTGGTCGGCAGGAGCCCCTCCTTTCATGCCGTAGGCTAGAAGGGTTGGGCGCCTGCCGCCCTAGACCGACTTACTACGCCGTAGGTCCCCGCACCGCACCCGTCCCGCCACAGAGTGGGGAGAGGGATGGCGCATACAGGAAACCCCGGCGAGAGAGGCCGAAGGCCAACTCATGACCATGACTGATCCGATCGCAGACATGCTCACGCGTCTGCGTAACGCGAACTCGGCGTACCACGACTCCGTCGTGATGCCGCACAGCAAGATCAAGTCGCACATCGCGGAGATCCTCCAGCAGGAGGGCTTCATCACCGGCTGGAAGGTCGAGGACGCCGAGGTTGGCAAGAACCTCGTTCTCGACCTGAAGTTCGGTCCGAACCGCGAGCGCTCGATCGCCGGCATCAAGCGAATCTCGAAGCCGGGTCTGCGTGTATACGCAAAGTCCACCAACCTGCCGAAGGTCCTCGGCGGCCTGGGCGTGGCGATCATCTCCACGTCCCACGGTCTCCTGACCGGCCAGCAGGCCAGCAAGAAGGGCGTAGGTGGGGAAGTCCTCGCCTACGTCTGGTAGTCGGGAATCGGAGGAATAGCTCATGTCGCGAATCGGCAAGCTCCCCATCCAGGTTCCCGCCGGTGTGGACGTCACCATCGATGGCCGCACGGTCGCGGTGAAGGGCCCCAAGGGTTCCCTCACGCACACCGTTGCCGCGCCGATCGAGGTCACCAAGGGTGAGGACGGCGTTCTGAACGTCGTCCGCCCGAACGACGAGCGTCAGAACAAGGCCCTTCACGGCCTGTCCCGCACGCTGGTGGCGAACATGATCACCGGCGTGACCCAGGGATACAGCAAGGCGCTCGAAATCAGCGGTGTCGGTTACCGCGTCCAGGCGAAGGGCTCCAACCTGGAGTTCGCCCTGGGCTACAGCCACCCGATCCTCATCGAGGCTCCGGAAGGCATCACCTTCAAGGTCGAGTCGCCCACGAAGCTCAGCGTCGAGGGCATCGACAAGCAGAAGGTCGGCGAGGTAGCCGCCAACATCCGCAAGCTGCGGAAGCCCGACCCGTACAAGGCCAAGGGCGTCAAGTACGCGGGCGAGGTCATCCGCCGCAAGGTCGGAAAGGCTGGTAAGTAGCCATGGCATACGGCGTGAAGATCGCCAAGGGCGACGCGTACAAGCGCGCTGCCCGCAAGCGGCGCCACATCCGCGTCCGCAAGCACGTCTCCGGTTCGCCGGAGCGTCCCCGCCTCGTCGTGACGCGTTCCAACCGTCACATCGTGGCCCAGGTCATCGACGACATCGCCGGCCACACGGTCGCGTCGGCGTCGACCCTGGACGTCTCCATCCGTGGTGGCGAAGGTGACAAGAGCGCTCAGGCCCAGCAGGTCGGCGCCCTGGTCGCCGAGCGCGCCAAGGCCGCAGGCGTCGAGGCCGTCGTGTTTGACCGCGGTGGTAACCAGTACGCCGGGCGGATTGCCGCTCTGGCTGACGCCGCCCGTGAAGCCGGGCTGAAGTTCTAAGCCCCGGTTCCTACGCACAGCGGACGTAACAGAGAGAGGTAATTCCAATGGCTGGACCCCAGCGCCGCGGAAGCGGTGCCGGTGGCGGCGAGCGGCGGGACCGGAAGGGCCGTGACGGTGGCCCCAGCGCCGCCGAGAAGACCGCGTACGTTGAGCGCGTTGTCGCGATCAACCGCGTCGCCAAGGTTGTGAAGGGTGGTCGTCGCTTCAGCTTCACCGCGCTGGTCGTGGTGGGCGATGGTGACGGCACCGTCGGTGTCGGTTACGGCAAGGCCAAGGAAGTTCCCGCGGCCATCGCCAAGGGTGTCGAGGAAGCCAAGAAGTCCTTCTTCAAGGTTCCGCGCATCCAGGGCACGATTCCTCACCCGATCACGGGCGAGAAGGCTGCGGGCGTCGTCCTGCTCAAGCCTGCTTCCCCGGGTACCGGCGTTATCGCCGGTGGTCCGGTGCGTGCCGTGCTCGAGTGCGCCGGCGTCCACGACATCCTGTCGAAGTCGCTCGGTTCTTCCAACGCGATCAACATCGTGCACGCGACCGTGGCGGCCCTCCAGGGCCTGCAGCGTCCCGAGGAGATCGCGGCCCGCCGCGGTCTGCCTCTCGAGGACGTCGCTCCCGCGGCTCTGCTCCGTGCGCGTGCCGGGGCTGGTGCGTAATGGCCAGCCTCAAGATCACGCAGACGAAGTCGTACATCGGTAGCAAGCAGAACCACCGCGACACCCTGCGTTCGCTCGGGCTCAAGCGCCTGCACGACGTGGTTGTCAAGGAGGACCGCCCCGAGTTCCGCGGAATGGTTCACACCGTCCGCCACCTCGTGACGGTTGAGGAGGTTGACTGACATGGCGGAGAACAGCCCGCTGAAGGCCCACAACCTCCGGCCTGCCCCGGGCGCCAAGACCGCCAAGACCCGTGTGGGTCGTGGTGAGGCGTCCAAGGGTAAGACCGCAGGTCGTGGTACCAAGGGAACGAAGGCTCGTTACCAGGTTCCGCAGCGCTTCGAGGGTGGCCAGATGCCCCTCCACATGCGCCTGCCGAAGCTCAAGGGCTTCAAGAACCCGTTCCGCACGGAGTACCAGGTCGTGAACCTGGACAAGCTCGCGACGCTCTACCCCGAGGGTGGAGAGGTCACGGTGGCCGGTCTGGTCGCCAAGGGCGCCGTGCGCAACAACCACCTCGTCAAGGTCCTCGGACAGGGCGAGATCTCCGTGGCGCTGCAGGTTTCGGTTGACGCCGTCTCCGGCTCCGCCAAGGAGAAGATTGCCGCCGCCGGCGGCACCGTCACCGAGCTCGTCTGAGACAACTCGGACAACTCGATGTACTGAACACCCGACCGGGGATGCCTCTTCCAAGAGGCATCCCCGGTTGGTCGTTCCTAGGGGGGCATGGTCGCCGGTAAGGTGGCGTGAGTTGTGTGCTAACCCCTCGGGCACCCGCCCTGGGACACTTTGACTTTTTTTGTGTCCGTCGTATCCGTCGAACCTCAAGACCGTCACCTCTACGCATAGCGCGGGGGTCGCAGGAGGCACCGTGCTCACCGCGTTCGCCCGGGCGTTCAAGACGCCCGACCTGCGCAAGAAGCTGCTCTTCACGCTCGGCATCATCGTTCTCTATCGGCTCGGGGCCCACATCCCCGTACCGGGAGTGAGTTACGAGAACGTCCAGACCTGTATCGACCAGGCCAGCAAGGGCAATAACAGCCTCTTCGGTCTCGTCAACATGTTCAGCGGTGGTGCGCTGCTGCAGATCACGATCTTCGCGCTCGGCATCATGCCGTACATCACGGCCAGCATCATTCTTCAGCTGCTGACCGTGGTCATCCCCCGGCTGGAGGCCCTCAAGAAGGAGGGACAGTCCGGGCAGACCAAGATCACTCAGTACACGCGTTACCTCACGGTCGCGCTGGCCATCCTCCAGGGCACCGGCCTCGTGGCCACCGCCCGCAGCGGCGCGCTCTTCAGCAGCTGCTCGGTGGGCGACCAGATCGTCCCCAACTCGTCGATCTTCACCACGATCGTCATGGTCGTCACGATGACGGCCGGCACCGCCTGCGTCATGTGGCTCGGTGAGCTCATCACCGACCGCGGCATCGGTAACGGCATGTCGATCCTGATGTTCATCTCGATCGCCGCCAGCTTCCCGAGCGCCCTGTGGGCCATCAAGGAGAGCGGCAAGCTCGCCGACGGCTGGATCGAGTTCGGCACGGTCATCCTCATCGGCTTCGTGATGGTGGGCCTCGTCGTCTTCGTCGAGCAGGCCCAGCGCCGCATCCCGGTGCAGTACGCGAAGCGCATGATCGGGCGCCGTTCCTACGGCGGTACGTCCACGTACATCCCGCTCAAGGTGAACCAGGCGGGCGTTATCCCCGTCATCTTCGCCTCCTCGCTCCTCTACATCCCGGCCCTGATCGTCCAGTTCTCCAACTCCAACGCGGGCTGGGCGAACTGGATCAAGGACCACTTCGTCAAGGGCGACCACCCGTACTACATCGCGTCCTACTTCCTCCTGATCGTCTTCTTCGCGTTCTTCTACGTGGCGATCTCGTTCAACCCCGAAGAAGTAGCCGACAACATGAAGAAGTATGGTGGGTTCATCCCGGGTATCCGGGCAGGTCGACCTACAGCCGAGTATCTGAGCTACGTGCTCAACAGGATCACTTGGCCGGGCTCGCTGTACCTGGGTCTGATCGCTCTGGTGCCGACGATGGCGTTGGCAGGCTTCGGCGGTGCTAACCAGAACTTCCCGTTCGGCGGGACGAGCATCCTCATCATCGTGGGTGTGGGTCTGGAAACCGTGAAGCAGATCGAGAGTCAGCTCCAGCAGCGCAATTACGAAGGGTTCCTCCGCTGATGCGAATCGTCCTCGTCGGGCCTCCTGGTGCCGGCAAGGGAACGCAGGCCGCGTACCTTGCCAAGAACCTGTCGATTCCGCACATCTCCACGGGCGACCTCTTCCGCGCCAACATCAGCCAGGGCACCGACCTTGGCAAGGAGGCCCGGTCCTACATGGACAAGGGCCAGCTGGTGCCGGACGAGGTGACCAACGCGATGGCTGAGGACCGCATGTCCCAGCCCGACGCGGCCGGTGGCTTCCTGCTCGACGGCTTCCCGCGCAACGTCGGCCAGGCCGAGGCGCTGGATGAGATGCTCAAGAGCAAGGGTGTGGCACTCGACGCGGTCCTGGACCTGGAGGTCCCCGAGGACGAGGTCGTGAAGCGGATCGCGGGTCGCCGCATCTGCCGCAACGACAGCTCGCACGTCTTCCACGTCGCGTACAACCAGCCGGAGACCGAGGGTGTCTGCGACATCTGCGGCGGCGAGCTGTACCAGCGGGACGACGACAACGAGGAGACGGTCCGCACCCGGCTCGAGGTCTACCACACGCAGACCGAGCCGATCATCGACTACTACCGCGAGCAGGGACTGGTCGTGACCATCCCCGCCCTCGGCAAGGTCACCGAAGTGACCGAGCGGGCCATGGCGGCGCTCAAGTCCGACGAGGGCTGAGCACCACCCACGCAGTAACTTCCACAGCCGGCCGCGGTGCCGGTCCCGGCCACCTCGGCCGGGACCCGCTGCGCGTTCGGCCCGCCCGGCCGCCCTGAGGGCTCCCCGGTATCCTGCGGGTGACCGCACCCGAAAGCCGAAGGGCACATCCGTGAGCGCCAACAGCCCCGCAGCAGTCGTCGTCCTCGCAGCGGGTGGAGGCACCCGCATGAAGTCGAAGACGCCCAAGGTCCTCCACGAGGTCGCCGGACGCTCGCTCGTCGGGCACGTCGTCGCCGCAGCCCGTGAACTCGCGCCGGAACACCTCGTCGTGGTGGTCGGGCACGCCGGCGAGCAGGTCGTCGCGCACCTCACGGAGACGGACGCGGGCGTACGCACCGCCTTCCAGGCCGAGCAGAACGGCACCGGGCACGCCACCCGCATCGGGCTGCAGGAACTCGGCGGCGTCGAGGGCACCGTGATCGTCGTCTGCGGCGACACCCCGCTGCTCTCCGGTGCGACGCTCGGCGCGCTCGCCGCCACCCACGCCTCGGACGGCAACGCCGTCACCGTGCTCACCGCCGAGGTGCCCGACTCCACCGGGTACGGCCGGATCGTGCGCGACGCCGTCACCGGCGCCGTCACCGAGATCGTCGAGCACAAGGACGCGAGCCCGTCCCAGCACGCGATCCGGGAGATCAACTCCGGGGTCTTCGCCTTCGACGGCCGGCTGCTCGCGGACGCGCTGGGCAAGCTGCGCTCCGACAACAGCCAGGGCGAGGAGTACCTCACCGACGTGCTGTCCCTCGTGCGCGAGGCGGGCCACCGGGTCGGCGCCTCGGTCGCCGGCGACCACCGGGAGATCCTCGGCATCAACAACCGCGTACAGCTCGCCGAGGCCCGCCGCCTGCTCAACCAGCGGTTGCTGGAAGAGGCCATGCTGGCCGGCGTGACGATCGTGGACCCGGCCTCGACGCTCGTCGACGTGACGGTCACCTTCGGACAGGACGCGGTGGTGCACCCCGGTACGCAGCTGCTCGGAAACACCCACGTCGCCGAGGACGCCGAAGTCGGCCCGAACTCGCGGCTGAAGGACACCGTCGTCCATGAGGGCGCCCGGGTGGACAACACCGTCTCCGACAGTGCCGAGATCGGCCCCGGCGCCACCGTGGGCCCCTACGCCTATCTGCGGCCCGGCACGAAGCTCGGGGCGAAGGCGAAGGCCGGTACGTACGTCGAGATGAAGAACGCCACGATCGGCGAGGGGACCAAGGTCCCCCACCTGTCCTACGTGGGCGACGCGACCATCGGCGACCACAGCAACATCGGCGCCGCCAGCGTGTTCGTGAACTACGACGGGGTGGCCAAGCACCACACGACGATCGGCTCTCACTGCCGCACCGGCTCGGACAATATGTTTGTGGCACCGGTCACGGTCGGCGACGGGGTTTACACCGCCGCGGGCTCGGTCATCACCAAGGATGTACCCGCGGGTTCCCTGGCCGTCGCCCGGGGCCAGCAGCGGAATATCGAGGGTTGGGTCGCGCGCAAGCGGCCCGGAAGCGCCGCCGCTCAGGCCGCCTTGGCCGCCACGCAGGATTCCGACGGCGAAAGCTGACCGGAAACACGTGCGCCGGACTCGGCGTACCGTGATAGATGCTCACCCATTTCGGCTGGCACGTTGCACATCGGGACAGATGCGTGCAGCGGTCAGATACACGTCTGAGGAGACTGTGCTGTGACCGGGATCAAGACGACCGGCGAGAAGAAACTCATGCTCTTCTCCGGCCGCGCCCACCCCGAGCTGGCCGAGGAGGTCGCACACCAGCTGGGTGTCGGTCTCGTGCCGACGAAGGCCTTCGATTTCGCCAACGGTGAGATCTACGTACGCTTCCAGGAGTCCGCCCGCGGCGCCGACTGCTTCCTGATCCAGAGCCACACGGCTCCGATCAACAAGTGGATCATGGAGCAGCTGATCATGCTGGACGCGCTCAAGCGCGCCTCGGCACGTTCGGTGACGGTGATCGTGCCGTTCTACGGTTACGCACGCCAGGACAAGAAGCACCGCGGTCGCGAGCCGATCTCGGCCCGTCTGGTCGCGGACCTGATGAAGACGGCGGGTGCCGACCGCATCCTCACCGTCGACCTGCACACCGACCAGATCCAGGGCTTCTTCGACGGTCCGGTCGACCACCTCTTCGCGCTGCCGATCCTGGCCGACTACGTCGGCGCCAAGGTCGACCGCTCGAAGCTGACGATCGTCTCCCCGGACGCCGGCCGCGTGCGCGTCGCCGACCGCTGGTGCGACCGCCTGGACGCCCCGCTGGCGATCGTGCACAAGCGCCGCGACAAGGACGTCCCGAACCAGGTCAGCGTCCACGAGGTCGTCGGCAACGTCGAGGGCCGGGTCTGCGTCCTGGTCGACGACATGATCGACACCGGTGGCACGATCTGCGCCGCCGCCGACGCCCTGTTCGCGCACGGTGCCGAGGACGTCATAGTGACGGCCACCCACGGTGTCCTCTCGGGCCCGGCCGCGGACCGGCTGAAGAACTCCAAGGTCAGCGAGTTCGTCTTCACGGACACCCTGCCGACCCCGGGCGAGCTGGAGCTCGACAAGATCACGGTGCTCTCCATCGCCCCGACGATCGCGCGCGCGGTGCGCGAGGTCTTCGAGGACGGTTCGGTCACCAGCCTGTTCGAGAGCGACGAGCACTGATCGGGACGGGTCGGTGCTGAATCGCGCCGACCGGTGACGGTGACCCTCACCGCCGCACGAAGCTCCGCCACGTGGCACGAGTAACCCGCAGGTCACAGGGGTACTCGTGCCGGCGGGACTGATCCACTTGGGGGACGGCCTCCCCGCCGGGTAGACTCACTGAGTTGCTCGGCGAGGGAGGCCGTACTCATGTACGGCGCTCCGTTATCGACGCGCTCTTCGTAGCAGGCCATCAAGTCGTGGCCGGGTGACCAGTTCCGTTTTCCGTCACCTCACGAGGAGTGCAGCCATGGCCGACCAGATCAACCTCGCCGTCGAAGCCCGTTCCGAGTTCGGCAAGGGTGCCGCCCGTCGCGCCCGCCGCGCCAACCTGGTTCCCGCGGTCGTCTACGGCCACGGCGCCGAGTCCGTGCACATCAACCTGCCGGCCCACGAGCTGCAGCTCGCGCTCCGCACCCCGAACGTCCTGATCGGCCTCGAGCTCGACGGCAAGAGCGCGCTGGTCATCCCGAAGGCCGTGCAGCGCAACGCCCTCAAGGGCAACATCGAGCACGTCGACCTGCTGACCGTGAAGCGCGGCGAGAAGGTCAACGTCGAGATCGCGGTCGAGACCGAGGGCGACCTGGCCCCGGGCGCCTTCCTGCTGGAGTTCGTCCAGAACACTCTGAGCGTCGAGGCCGAGGCCACCCACATCCCCGAGTCCGTGACGGTCTCCGTCGCCGGTCTCACCGCCGGTGACTCGATCCTCGCGAAGGACATCACGCTGCCGAAGGGCTCCGTGCTCTCCGGTGACGAGGACGCCATCGTGCTCCAGGTCGTCGCCGCGCAGGCCGAGGAGCCGTCCGCCGAGGCCGAGACCACCGAGGCCTGAGCCTCGACCTCGTCCGACCTGCTTGACTGACGGGGCGGCGGCCTCCCTTCACGGGGGGCCGTCGCCCCGTCGGCCTGTGCGGGGCGCCTCCAGGCGCACCACACCCGGGCGCCTCCAGGCCCGTACAACACCCGTACCAGCCCCGCCCCCCGGCCGTCCTTCCCGCGCGGCCCGCATCCGAGGAGACAGCGCGCAGATGTCCGACGTCACCGATCCCTGGCTCGTCGTGGGCCTCGGCAACCCCGGCCCCGAGTACACCGCGAACCGCCACAACGTCGGCTTCATGGTCGCCGACCTGCTGGCGGAGCGGATCGGCGGGAAGTTCAAGCGGGCGCAGAAGGCGCAGGCGCAGGTGCTGGAGGGCCGCATCGGCCCGCCCGGACCGGCGAACCGGCGGGTGATCCTGGCGAAGCCGCAGTCGTACATGAACCTGTCGGGCGGCCCGGTGACGGCGCTCCGCGACTTCTACAAGGTGCCGACCGACCATGTCGTCGCGATCCACGACGAGTTGGACATCGACTTCGGGGCGCTGCGGCTGAAGCTGGGCGGAGGCGACAACGGGCACAACGGCCTGAAGTCGATGACGAAGTCGATGGGCCCCGAGTACCACCGGGTGCGCTTCGGCATCGGCCGCCCGCCGGGCCGGATGCAGGTCGCCGACTTCGTGCTGAAGGACTTCTCCTCCACCGAACGCAAGGAGCTGGCCTACCTGGTGGACCGGGCGGCGGACGCGGTGGAGTCGCTGCTCGCGGACGGCCTGGAGCGGGCCCAGGGGGCGTACAACTCCTGAGTGGCCGGGGGCCGTGACCGGCTGTCCGCCGGGGCGGCCCGCGGGCCGGCCCGGCGTCCGCCCCTCAGGCGGACGGCCAGAAGGAGACCGCGACCGCTACCCACACCACGCCCGCACCGGCAGCCCCGTACAGGGCGGCCTTGCTCACCTGGACCCGGCGCTCGGGGTGCTTCATCTGTTCTGCGGTCGCCGCCACGAATTTCTTCGCCAACAGACCGAAAAGGATGAGGAGCAGCACCAGGGTGACGCAGTAGAGATACAGCGTGACTTCGACCGAATAGTCCCTCACCGCCGCGTAACCGGGCACCAGGACCATGGCGAGGAGTGGCATGGCCACGGCCGTGAGCCACCTCAGCTTGCCCGCCGGATACAGCACGTACATTCCGGCCGCATGGGCGACGGTGACGACTCCCGCGATGATCCACCACGTGGCGGCGGTCAGATCGGAAAGCATGATCGCGATTCCCCCCAAGGTCATGCACGATGCGATTTCTCATGACGGGGAGCCAGGTTTCCCGGCGTACTCACGCCCCCAGGACCGCCGTCGTGGTGATCGTAGACACTCCCTCTCCGGCAGCGCACGGACAGCCTCCGGCAATAAACCCGGCCGTATTCTTCCGCTTTCCGGCAAGGTATCTCCGTCACAGCCCCGTCCGGGTTTTCGGCTCCGGCCGGAACATCCGCGACGGCACGGCCCACCCACCGAATGCCGCACTTATGAGCGACCATTTCCCAGGCAACCATTCCCCCTCGGAATTCACCCTGGATTCGCCCCGCGTTCGAACAACTCGGCGGAACACCCGGACCGACCGTGGCGGAAGAGAAATGCGCTCCGCTCCCGGCCCCCGCACCCGCACCCCGCCCCCCGCCGGGCTGAGGGGCCCGCCGGCCCGGCCGGTGGCCCGTCAGGCGGCCTGCGGGCGGGCCTGGTCGAGCAGCCGCTGGATGCGCAGACCTCGCGCCGCGTCGATGCCGGTGCTCCTTCCGGTGCGCACGGCGTCGGCGAACTCGCGGCGGAGCACCGGCCAGCACTCCTCGTGGTCGATACCGGCGGTGTCGTAGACCAACTCCTCCCCGGCCCCGAAGAGTTCGATACGCGTACGCGCGCCGGGCAGTCGGACGCTCCCGGACAGCGATGCCTGGCTGACCGCGCCGTTCTCGTGTTCGCAGGTCAGCTCGATCCAGCGGCGGGGGTCGCCGGTCCCGCGTACGGAGACGATCGGGGCGACCGCGCTGTCGAGCAGGTCCAGCAGGTGCGGTCCGAGGTCGAGCAGCGCGCCGTGTTCCAGCCGCCAGGACGTGGCGAACTCTCCGCCGAGAAAGGCCCCGTGGAGGTAGCAGGAGCGGGCACCGGTGAACTCGCGGCCGGCCGCTTCGGCGAGGAAGGCGCGGGTCGCGGGGTGGTAGCGCTTGGTGAGGACGAGTTGAGAGACCACCCCGTGCTCGGCGACCGCGTCGGCGACCGTGCGGGCGGCGGCGAGGTCGGCGCCGAGCGGCTTCTCCAGCAGCAGGGCCTTGCCGGCCTTGGCCGCGTGGACGGCGAGCGACGCCTGCACGGCGGGCGGTACGGCGAAGGCGACCGCGTCGCAGCCGTCGAGCAGTTCCTCGAAGGAGCCGGCGGCCGTCGTCCCGTAAGCGCCCGCGACCTCGGCGGCGGCCTCAAAGCGCCGGGCCCAGACCCCGGTCAGCGTGGTCTCGGGTCCGGCCGCCAGCATCCGGGCGTGCATGGTGCGGGCCCACGGCCCCGCCCCGACCAGACCGACGCGCACCGGCGGATACGGCCAGGCGTCGGACGGGGTGCTGGTGGCGGGGCTCTGGGACATGGTGCTCTCCATCGAGGTGCGTACGGCGGGGGTGCGTGCCGGGCGTCGCCGGACAGGCGGGACTTTCGGCCCGGGTCAGCCGGCCGCGCCCGCGGCGAGGCGGGCGTCGGCCCGGTCGGGGTCGTAGAGGCGCTCGACCACCATGACGGCCGCTCCGGCGAGGGCGGCGCGGTCGCCGAGCGAGGTGGTGACCACCTGGAGGTTGGCGGTGGTGCGGGGCATGGCCCGCTGGTAGAGGAGTTCGCGTACGCCGGTGAGGAACGGGGTGCTCGCGAGGTCGCCGCCGAGCATCAGGACGCCCGGGTTGAGGAGGGTGACCACGGTGACGAGCACCTCGCCGACACGCTGTCCGGCGGCGCGGGCGAGCCGGAGGGCGTCCGGCTGTCCGGCGGCGAGGTGGCGGCGCACGTCGGAGCCGGAGGCGGTGGGGACTCCGGCGGCGGTGAGCTGTTCGGCGATGGCCCGGCCGCTCGCCACGGCGGCGAGGCAGCCGTAGGAACCGCACATGCAGAGCGCGTCGAGCCGGTCGTGCAGGCGGATGTGGCCGATGTCGCCGGAGCCGCCGTCGATGCCCCGGTACATCTCGCCGCCCACGACCATGCCCGCACCGATGCCGGTGGACGCCTTGACCAGCACGAACGCGCCGCAGTCGGCGTAGTTCTCGCGCTGCTCGGCCAGCGCCATGAGGTTGGCGTCGTTGTCGACGTAGACGGGCAGGGACTCGGTGCCCGCGGCCGTCGCCCCGGAGACGGCGGGCCCGAAGGCGTCCGGGCCGAAGTGCTCCGCGAGTGCGGCGCGCATCCGCTCGCGTACGGGGAAGCGGTCCCAGCCGGGCATGATCGGCGGCTGGACGACCTGGGCGCTCTCCCAGTCGACGGGTCCGGGGACGGAGAGGCCGACGCCGCAGACCCGGTCCGGTGCGGCGCCCGCTTCCTCCAGGAGCGGCCCGAACCAGCGGGCGATCCGGTCGAGGACGATGTCGGGGCCGTCGGCGATGACCAGGGTCCCGGTCCGCTCGGCGAGGACCTTCCCGGACAGGTCGACGACGGCGGCGCGGCCGTGCCGGGTCTCCAGGTCCGCGACGAGCACCACGGCGTGCGTGGGGTCGAACTCCAGCCGGGAGGATGGGCGTCCGCCGGTGGACGTACCGGTCGCGCCGCGCAGCCAGCCGGCTCCGAAGAGCTGGTCGAGGCGATGTCCGACGGTCGACCGGGAGAGGCCGGTGGCCTGTTGGAGCTCGCCGCGGGTGGTGGCCTCGCCGCTGCGGATGAGCCGCAGCAGGTGCCCCGCGCTCGCCTGGTTTCCTGCCATCGTCGCCGTCCTCGTCCCGTCTCTCGTGCCCCCGTGGGCCGGCCTGCGGCCGCGCCTCCCCTCGGGGCGCGGCCGCCAGTGACCCGGCGTCAGCCGGTCTTCCTCACTGCCAGGTTGTCAGCCCTTGTCCGCGCCGCTGGTCAGCCCCTCGGTGAGGAGCCGCTCGGAGGCGAAGAAAAGGATTACCACGGGAATGGTGAGGATGACCGAACCGGCCATCAGGACCGTCTTGGAGACCTCGATGCCGTTGGCGAGCTGCTGGAGGCCGAGGGAGACCGTCCACTTGTCCGGATCGGCGGCGAGGAAGAGGAGCGCGAAGAGGAACTCGTTCCAGGCGATCATGAAGACGTAGAGCCCGGTCGCCATCAGGGTGGGCAGCGCGAGCGGCAGGATCACCCTGCGCACGGTCTGGAGGCGGGAGGCGCCGTCGATGGCGGCGGCCTCCTCGATGGAGAACGGGATGGTGACGAAGTAGTTCTTCATCATGTAGATCGAGACAGGGACCGTCTGCGCGATGTACACGATGGCGAGTCCGACGAGGCTGCCGGAGAGCCCCATCTTGGCGAACATCACGAAGAGCGGGACGGCGAGCAGGGTGGCCGGGAAGAGGTAGACGGCCAGGAAGAGCGCGCTGACGTGCCTGCTGCCGAAGAACTTGAGGCGGCTGACGGCGTACGCGCCGGGTACGGCGGCGGCCAGCGTCAGCAGGACGGTGGCGACGGCCACCAGGGCGGAGTTGCCCAGCATGCCGAGGAAGCCCTGGCCGCCGTCCTCGGTGGACTTCAGGACGCTGCGGTAGGTGTCGAGGGTGAAGTCCTTCGAGGAGACCCAGAGGCTCCCGGGGTCCACCAGCAGCGAGTCGATGGGCTTCACCGACAGCAGCAGCATGTAGTAGAAGGGCACGATCGTGATCACCGCGAGGAAGGCGATCACGACCCAGCGGGCGATGCCGAAGAACCGTTCCTCGAACTGGGCGCGGCTCATGCGCCGCTTGCGCGGGGCGGGGCCGGCGGTGCCGCCGGGACGGGTGGCCTCGGGCCGTGCGACGGACGGGGCGGTGGTCATGCCTGCTCCTCCTGGACCTTCTTGCCGAAGAACATGAAGTAGAGGCCCAGCAGGACCATGAGGACGAGGGCGAGGATCAGCGCCTGGGCGGAGGCCGCACCGACGTCGAAGCGCGAGGTGAGGAAGTCGTACACGCGGACCGCGACGACGTCCGTGCCCGAACCGCCCCCGGTGAGCAGGTAGATGTCGTCGAACTTGTTGAACGTCATGATGAAGCGCAGGACGGACAGCAGGGCGATGACGGGCATCATCTGCGGCAGCAGGATGTGACGGAAGCGCTGCGAGAGGGTGGCGCCGTCGACCTCGGCGGCCTCCTCCAGGCTGTCCGGGACCGCCTGGAGCCGGGCCAGCATGAAGAGGAAGGCGAACGGGAAGTAGCGCCAGGACTCGAAGGCGATGACCGTGAGCAGCGCGAGCGGGATGTCGAAGTGCGCGCCGAGCAGGCTGACTTCGTAGGAGCGGGTGGAGAGGAAGGCGATCGGGTCGTCCCAGCCGAGGAGCTTGCCGCCCCACTCGTTGACGATGCCGTACTGCGGGCTGAGGGCCACCTCCCAGACGAAGGAGACGGCGACGACCGGTGCGACGTACGGCAGCAGCATCGAGGCGCGCAGGATGCCGCGGCCCCGGAAGGGCTTGCGCAGCGCGAGGGCCGCGACCAGGCCGAGGAGGATGGAGCCCGCGGTGGCGCCGACCGTGTAGAGCAGGGTGGTGCCGAGACTGCTCCAGAAGCCGGGCGAGCCGAAGACCTGCTGGAAGTTGTCCAGGGTCCAGTTGCCGAAGAGGCCGTTCTCCTGGATGTCGACGAGCTTGGCGTTCTGGAAGGCGAGCAGCACGGTCCACAGGATCGGCAGGATCACCACGACCAGGACGACCAGGAAGGTCGGGGTCACGAAGGCGAGGCCCGCGCGGTTCTCCCGGCTGCTGGTGGTCCGTGGACGTCCGCGGCGCACCGTCGCGCCGCTGGTTTTCGTACTCATGGGTCGGTTACCTCGGGGGGAGAGCGGCCGTGCGGCTACTGGAGGGACTTCTGGAGGGCTGCCACTTCGTCGTTGGCTTCCTCGGCCGCCTCGTCGGGTGAGGTCTGGCCGCTGGTCATCGCTCCGATGGCCTTGGCGACGGGCAGTTCGCCGTTGGTGGCTCCGACGAGGGCGCCCTGGCCCTGGGCGAGGCCCCACCGCTTCATGTCGCCGACTCCGGAGACGAGGCGGTCGAGGAGTTCGGAGGGGTAGGCCTTCTGCATGGACTCGCGCTTGTCGACGCCCATGACGCTGGCGCGCCAGGCCTTCTGGAAGGCGCCGGGGTCGGTGGCGGTGCCGGTGCGGACCGGGATCTTGCCCTCGGGGGCCATGCCGAACCAGTCCTCGTACCCCTTGCCCATCATGTACTCGATGAACTTGGCGGAGGCGCCGGTCTCGGCGGTCTTGGTGACGGCCCAGGAGGTGATCTCGCCGAACTGGGCGGGTTCCTTGCCGTCGGGGCCCTGGAGGGAGGTGACGATTCCGGTGTTGCGGGCGAGGAACCCGGGGTCGTCCTTGCACGCGGCGCAGCTGGGCAGCGCGTCGGAGCGCAGGCCGGCCAGCTCGTCCAGGAGGAACGAGGACCAGACCATCATGGCGGACTTGCCGGAGAAGTAGGTGGCGCGGGTGGAGTCCACGGTCTGGGTACCGGGGGCGCCGTGCTTCCCGCCCAGTTCGTCGTAGGCGGCGAAGGCGGTGCGGCAGGCGGCGGAGTCGAGGGCGGGGGTGCCGTCGTCGTCCACCAGTTGGCAGCCGTTGGCGAGGGCGAGGTCCTCGAAGCTCTGCTGGGTGAAGGCGTCCGAGGGGTCGGTGGCCAGCGAGATGCCGTCGACGGGGCCCTTGTCGAGGGTCTTGGCGGCCTTCAGGGCGGCGGCGTAGGTGTCGGGTGCGCCGAGTCCGGCCTTGGCGAAGAGGTCCTTGCGGTAGACGAGGAGCTGGAGCCAGGCGTCGGAGGGGACGGCGAGGGTGGTGCCGGAGTCCTCGGTGAGCCCCAGGGCGTTGGCGTTGAAGGTTCCGGCGCCGAGGTCGTCGACGATCTTTCCGGCGACCTTCGTGTTGAGCAGCCCGCTGCCGTACATCTGCCAGACCTGTCCCATGGGGACGGCGCCGATCACGTCGGGGAGGTCACCGGCGGCGGCCGCGGACATGATCAGCTGCGGGAGCTGGGCCTCGTCCACGCCGACCAGGTCGACCTTGATCCCGGTCTCCTTCTCGAAGCGGCTGACCACCTTCTTCGTCGCCGCCATGCGCGGTGCCAGGTTCTCCTGCGACCAGACCGTGATCCGGTTGTCCGGCTTCTCGGCACCAGTGCTGCCGGAGCAGCCCGCGAGCAGACCGGCTCCCAGGGTCGCGGCGAGTCCGAAGAGGGTCGCCTTCGACCGTCGGGTCTTCAACACCATGCTGTTTCCTCACGCCACTTACGCACTTCCATGACGCATCTCAGCACCACTTTTGCTTATTGACAAGACATAACTCTGAGATATCTTCGACCTAAGTCAGCAGCAGTCACCTCTCAGCACCAACGGAGACCCCCGTGGAACGCGTCGTCCAGTTCACCGGCCCTCGCCAGGTAGAAGTCGCCGAGCACGAGAGCGCCGCCCTCCCGGCGGGCCACCTGCGGGTCCGTACGCGCTACTCCGGCATCTCCGCGGGCACCGAGCTCACCGCCTACCGGGGCACCAACCCCTATCTGACGCGGACCTGGGACGCCGAGGCCCGCATCTTCCGCGACGGCGCCGCGGGCATCGAGTACCCGGTGGCGGGCTGGGGGTACTCCGAGGTCGGCGAGGTCACCGAGGTCTCTCCCGAGCTGACCGCCGTACCCGGGATGCCGGCCGTGGGCGACCTGGTCTGGGGCATCTGGGGCCACCGCAGCGAGGGCATCGTGCCCGCCGAGCGGATGGTCGGTCACACCCTCCCGGCCGGGCTCGAACCGCTGGCGGGCGCTTTCGCCCGCGTCGGCGCCATCGCGTACAACGCGGTGCTGTCCGCCGACATCCACCTCGGTGAAGAGGTCGCCATCTTCGGGCAGGGCGTCATCGGCCTGCTCACCACCCGCCTCGCCCAGCTCAACGGCGCCCGCGTCACCGCCGTCGACGCCCTCGACGGCCGGCTCGACACCGCCCGCTCCTACGGTGCGCGCCGCACCCTGAACGCCCGCACCGACAGCGTCGCCGAGCGCGTCCGCGAGGCCACCGGCGGCCTGGGCGCCGACGTCGCCATCGAGATCAGCGGCGTCTACCCGGCCCTCCACGAGGCGCTGCGCTCGGTGACCGTGGGCGGCCGGGTGGTGGCCTCCGGCTTCTACCAGGGCGACGGCGCCGGGTTGCGGCTCGGCGACGAGTTCCACCACAACCGGGTCCAGCTCATCTGCTCCCAGATCGGCGGGGTCCCCCCGCAGCTGGCCGGCCGGTGGACCGTCGAACGCCTCCAGCAGACCTTCCTCTCGCTGGTCGCCGAGGGCCTGGTCGACGTGAAGTCCCTGGTCAGCCATGTCGTCCCGGTGGCGGACGCCGCCGACGCCTACGTCCTGCTGGACGAGCGTCCCGCCGACGCCCTCCAGGTCGTCCTGGAGTTCTGAGCCGCACTCCGGCCCCACCCCGCGCGTCCCGCCGGTACGGGACACCCCGTCCCGTACCGGCCCCGCTCCTCGCCCCGCCCCGCCCCTCCCCCGTGCGCCGCCCGCCGGCGGCGCCCGAAAGGCCACTCATGCCGAAGACCTCGCTGAAGACCGCCTGTCAGGAGCAGCTGCTCCCCGGTGACACGCTCCAGGAGAAATGGGCGTTCGCCCAGGACGCCGGGTTCGACGCCGTCGAGCTGCGCTCGCGGGGCGACTTCCACTTCCGGGACCGCCTCCCCGAGCTGAAGCGGGCGCTGGCCGACGGCGTCGTCATGCCGACCGTCTGCGTCGAAATGCTGCACTTCTTCGCCGCGTTCGACGACGGCCTGCGCAAGGACGCCCTGGCGCAGATGAAGTCGCAGCTCAGCGTCGCGGCCGAGATCGGCGCGCGGGGCGTGCAGACGCCGGCGTCGTACGGGATGTTCTCCCGCCGGCTGCCCCCGTTCGAGCCGCCGCGCTCCGAGGAGGAGGACCGCGAGGTGCTCCTCGCGGGTCTCACCGAGCTCGGCGAGCACGCCCGCGCGGAGGGCGTCACCCTCTACCTGGAGCCGCTCAACCGGTACGAGGACCACATGGTCAACCGGCTGGACCAGGCTGTCGACCTGCTGCGCACGGTGGGCCTGGACTCGGTGAAGATCGGCATCGACAGCTACCACATGAACATCGAGGAGGCCGACCCGTCGGCCGCCATCCTCGCCGCGGCCCCGTACATCGGCCACGCGCAGGTCAGCGACTCCAACCGGTTCCAGCCGGGCGCCGGTCACCTGGACTGGCCGGCCTGGATCGGCGCGCTGCACACCATCGGTTTCGACGGCTACCTCGCCGCCGAGTGCCGCCTGACCGGCGACCCGGTCGAGGCCGTCCGCTCCATCCCGGCGTTCCTGCGGAGGTCGGGCGCGTGACCTCGCTCCTCGTCGGTCCCCCGGCAACCGCCTCCGCCGAGGCCCTCGGGCGGGGTGCGGCCCGGGTGCTCCTCGCCAACTGGACGGGCGCCTCGACCGTGCCGTCCCGCGGCCTGTACCCGCACCAGTGGAGCTGGGACTCCGCGTTCATCGCGATCGGCCTGCGCCACCTGTCGGTGCGGCGGGCCCAGCGCGAGCTGGAGACGCTGCTGCACGCGCAGTGGGAGGACGGCCGGGTCCCGCACATCGTGTTCAACCCTTCGGTCCCGCACGACGCGTACTTCCCGAGCCCAGACTTCTGGCGCTCCTCCAGCGCCGGAGCGGCGGCCGGTGCTCCCGCCGGTACCGAGACCTCCGGAATCGTGCAGCCCCCGGTGCACGCCCTGGCCGCCTGGCTGGTGCACCTCGCCGACCCGGAGGACTCCCGCCGGCGCGGCTTCCTGCCCCGGGTCTACGGGCGTCTCGCCGCCTGGCACGACTACCTCACCGGCCCCCGGGACCTGGGCGGCGGCGGTCTCGCGGCCATGGTCCACCCGTGGGAGCCGGGCATGGACAACAGCCCGTGCTGGGACGCGCCGCTGGAGCGCGTGGAGCCCGCGACCGCCGGCTCGTACCGGCGCGCCGACCTCGACCACGGCCAGCCCTCCGAGCGGCCCACCGACCTGGACTACGGACGGTACGTACGGCTCGCCACCGACTACCGCGACGGCGGCTACGCCGACGCGGGCACCGGCCACGCCTTCGCCGTCGAGGACCCCTGCGTCAACGCGCTGCTGATCGTCTCGGAGCACGCGCTCGCCCGGATCGCCGCCGAGACGGGCGCCGACCCGGCGCCGCACGAAGAGCGCGCCGCCCGCCTCACCGAGGCTCTGGTGGAGCGGCTCTGGTCGCCGCAGGCGGGCATGTTCCTCTGCCGCGACCTGGTGAGCGACGAGCTCATCCCCGAGAAGAGCGTCGCCGGACTGATCCCGCTGATCGTCCCCGGCCTCCCGCCGGAAATCGTCGACGCGCTGGTCGGCACGGCCGAAAGCCCCGCCTTCCGGCTCGGCGAGGTCCCGATGGTCCCCTCGTACGACTTCACCGGCACCGCCTTCGACCCGTCCCGCTACTGGCGCGGCCCCGCCTGGTTCAACACCAACTGGCTGCTGGAGCGCGGCCTGCGGCAGTACGGGCACACCCGCGCGGCCGACCGGCTGCGCGCGGCGATGCTGACGGCGGCCGGTGGCAGCGGCTTCGCGGAGTACGTGGACCCCGTCACCGCCGAGGCCCGCGGCACCCGTGACTTCGGCTGGACGGCCGCGCTGACACTGGACCTGCTGGTGTCGGCCGAACAGGACGGACAGGACGGAAGCGGTGTTCCCGGCCCCGGGGATCCGCAGGACGCGACGGTCGGAGCGCACGCATGACGGCCGGCACCGGACTCACCCTGGTCCGCGCGGGCACGTTTGCGGTGCTCGGCGCGGACGGCGGGATCACCGGCCGCCGGGGCGCCTCCCCGGACGGCCTCTTCCGCCGGGACGCCCGCCACCTGAGCCACTGGACCCTGACCGTGGACGGCGCCGTTCCCGGAGTCCTCGTACCGGCTGCGGGAGAGGCGTGCGCACAGAGCGTACTGACCCCGCCGGGCACCCGCGACGAGCCGCCCGCCTACACGGTCTTCCGTGAACAGGCTCTCGGGGACGGCTGCCTGACGGAACGCGTCCGGCTGGTCGGCAACCGCGACGAAGCGGTGTCCGCCGTCCTGGGCATCACCGTGGACGCGGACTTCGCCGACCAGTTCGAACTGCGGTCGGACGGGCGCCGTTACGACAAGGACGGGGCGCGACGCACCGCGACGCCCATGCCGGACGGGGTGGTCTTCGCCTACGGGCGCGGCGAGGACTGGCTGTCCCGGACGACGGTGTCCTCGGTCCCCGCCCCCACCGAAGTCGCTCCCGTCGAAGGGGAGGAGACCGCGCGGGTGCTGCTCTGGCACCTGGAGGTACCGGCCCAGGGCGCGGCCGAGCTGCTGCTGACCGTGACCGCGCAGCCGAACGGGGCACCGGTGCCCGGCCCTTCGGTCACACCGGCCGCGGCTGCGGCCGAACAGGTCGCGGACAGCGCGCAGTTCACGGATCCCGCAGGTCCAGCAGCTGCCCTGCCCCTGCCCGCCGACGCTCCGGACGGGCTCGCGGCGGCCTGCGCACGCGGGCTCGGCGATCTGGCCGCACTTCGCGTCCCGGCGCTCGGACCCGACGGCGAGCACCTGCGGGTGCCGGGGGCGGGTGTGCCGTGGTTCCTGACACTCTTCGGCCGCGACGCCCTGCTCACCTCGCACTTCGCGCTCCCCTACCGCCCCGAGCTGGCGGCGGCCACCCTCGGCGCGCTCGCGGCGACCCAGGGCACGGAGTACGACGCGTTCCGGGGCGAGCAGCCGGGGCGCATCGTGCACGAGATCCGGCACGGCGAGCTGGCCGCGTTCCGCCAGGTCCCGTACGGCCGCTACTACGGCTCGGTGGACGCGACCCCGCTCTTCCTGACGCTGCTGGACGCCCACGCCCTCACCACCGGCGACACCGCGCTCGCCGCGCGCCTCGAACCGCAGGCGCGGGCGGCGGTGGCATGGATGTTCCGGGACGGCGGGCTGGCCGACAACGGCTACCTCGTCTACACCCCGGACCCGGGTGGGCTGGTCAACCAGAACTGGAAGGACTCCGAGGGCGCGATCTGCTTCCTCGACGGCACCCAGGCCGAGGGCCCGATCGCGGTCGCGGAGGCGCAGGGGTACGCGTACGACGCCCTGGTCCGCACCGCACGGCTCGCCCGCACGGTATGGGGCGACGCCGACTGGGCCGACGAACTGGACGCGGCCGCACGGGACATGAGGGACCGCTTCCTGCGGGACTTCTGGATGGACGGCCCGGACTTCCCGGCGCTGGCCCTGGACGGGAAGGGCCGGCAGGTCGACTCGCTCGCCTCCGACGCGGGCCACCTGCTCTGGTCCGGCATCCTCGACGACGAGCACGCCCGCCGGGTCGGCCGGCGGCTGCTGGAGCCCGACTTCTTCTCGGGCTGGGCGATCCGCACCCTCGCGGCGGGACAGCCGGGCTACCACCCGCTCTCCTACCACCGGGGCACCTCCTGGCCGCACGACAACGCGGTCATCGTGCTCGGACTCGCGCGGGCGGGCCTGGCCGACGAGGTCCGTACGGTCTCCCGCGGCCTGCTGGACGCCGCCGGCCACCACGGCGACCGGCTGCCCGAGGTGATGGCCGGCTACGGCCGCACCGACCACCCGAGCCCGGTTCCCTACCCGCACTCCTGCTCCCCGCAAGCGTGGGCGGCGGCGACGCCGCTGGCGATCCTCACGGCGCTCCGGAAGACGGCCGCGAGGTAGTCGCACGAGCCCGCAGGGGCCGCCGTCCCGGCAGCCCCTGCGCGTGCGCCCGGCCTCCGGCCCTCCGTGGTCGCGCGCCCCCGACGGGCATCCACGAAATCGTGTCACGGGCTCCGGAGCTTCACTTCCCAGCGGCTCGGAGCGGGTCGTCCCGCCCCTCGACCGTCGTCGCACGGATCACGGGGGACTGGCAGAATCTCCGCCCATGCCGCACACCTCGTCGATCACCCGCACGCGCGTGGGGGCCCTTCTGGTTGCCACGGGGATGGTGACGGAGGCGGAGGCGTGCGATGCCCTCGAAGCCGCCTCCGGATACGCGCAGGAGACGCTGACTCCGTACGAAACGGCCCGCGCCCTCGATGACTTCGGCGCGGCGGTCTCGGTCCACGGTGACGACATCGACTCCCTCCACGAGGGTTACGCCGCCCTCCTGGTACGGGCCGCGCGGATCGCCGACGCCGCCGTCCGGGACGTGCAACTGGTGCCGGGCGAGGGCGGGTTCGCGGACGGACGAGCGGACCTGCTGGAGTTCGACCGGGACGGCGTACACGTGTCCGTCCGTGCCGAACACTTCGCGGACGACTACTTCGACCACCTCGCCGCCTGCGAGGCCGTGGCCCGGACCGTTCACCCCGACGCCCCCCGTACGTGGCGGTCCGTGGACTTTCCGCGCGAGCCGCACGCGACGTACGACAGCATCATGGTGCTGGCCACGCCCGAACAGGCGGATGCGCTGCGGGAGTACCTGGGGCTCCGGATCGGCTGACGGCAAGGGAGGGGGATCGGTCCCGAGAACGCCCAACTCCCGACAATCTCACCGCTTCCCCATCTCTTTCAGGCGGCAAGTTGACCAAGGGCATCGTTCTGCCCAAAGATCGGCCCCCATGGACAAGCGGACCCCCTCCCAGCACGCGGCCCTGATCGGCCGCACCGGCGCGATGGCCCTGGTCACCCTGCTGTTGCTCGTCTCGGGCGGGTGGGCGTCGTGGGAGACCGCGCACCACATCATCCTGGCCAAGGGCCGCGAACACGGCACCTTGACCGTGACCGGCTGCGGCGAGGACACCTGCACCGGTACGTACGCCCCGGACACCCAGTCCCCGCCGCGCTCGGGGGTGATCGTCACGCGCTCGGTGGCGGCACAACGCGGCGACGCGTTCCCGGTGGTGCTGAAGCCCGGCACCGCCGAAGCCGTACGTACCGGCGTCCCCGGATTCCTGCACGCGTGGCTGCCGTTGGGAGGCGCGCTGATCCTGGCGTCCCTGGTCCTGGGCGGCGGGCTGCGCCTGACCCGCACGGCGTGGACGGCCGGGGTCGCGGGGGCGACGCTGCTGGTGGCGACGTTCCTGGCGTTGTAGGGGACAGCGCCCGGTACCGCCGCGACATTCTGCCCCCGGGTGCGGGCGCAGGAGGAAAACGCCGGACGGACGGTGCCGCCCACGTCGTCCGGGCGCGCCCCTCTTCCCTTGCGTGCCAAGGGCGTTGGAGAATCCGCGCATGAATTCGCCTGCGCCCGAACCGACCGCCGACGCGGCTGCCACCTACCTCGCGGCACTCAACCGACGACTGACGGCCGACGGCTGCACCGTGAGGTCGTCGGACTGGAAGGGGCACCCGTCGCTGACCGCCTACCGCGCCGATCGCAAGGCCCGCTGGTTCGGGACGAGGGTCGAGATGTTCGTCTTCGCGGCGGCCGTTCCCGAGATCGACGTGGCCATCCTGAACGAGTTCACCGGGTGGGCCATGAGCTACGCGAAGAGCGCGCGCGGAGGCATACCCGGCGCCCGCAACGTGGCACAGGTGCTCCCCGCACTGGTGAGCACCCGCGTGCGGCCCGAGGCGGCCCAGTGGGCGGCCCAGGACGCCCGCCTCCTCGGCACGACACTGATCAGCCGCCCCCTCACGGTCGAGGCCGCCCCCGGCGCCTCGCTAACCTCGGCATACCGGGGCGGGACCGGCTACGGCGGCCTGTTCACGCGCCACACGCTGGACAAACTCGCCCTCTACTTTCCCTGAGCACGGGCCTGCGGCGGGGCCCCCGCGGGGCCTTGAGCGCGGGGCCTTGAGCACGGGGGCCTTGAGCGCGGGGGCCTTGAGCGTGGAGTCTTGAGCGTGGAGTCTTGAGCGCGGGGCGGCAGGGCCGGCCGGTGCCGCCCCGCGCCGTCGGCCCTGGCAGCCCCGTACCGGCGAAGGCCGCACCCCGGTCGGGCCGGGACGGGTGACGTCCGGCGCCCCCGCGACACGAAGGCGCCCCCGCCCGGACCACTGGTCCGGACAAGGGCGCCTGATGCGTCACGTACCGCTGGATCAGCCGGTGTTGCGGAGACCCGCCGCCACGCCGTTGACGGTGAGCAGCAGCGCGCGGGCCAGGAGCGGGTCCGCTTCCTCGCCGGCCGCCGCCGCGTCGCGCTGGCGCTTGAGGAGCGCGACCTGGAGGTAGGAGATCGGGTCCAGGTAGGCGTCACGGATGGCGAAGGTCTGCTGGAGGACCGGGCTGGTGCCGAGGAGCTCGGTGTTCCCGGTGATCCGCAGGACCTCCTGGACGGTGAGGGCGTGCTCGGCCTCGATGACGTCGAAGACGTGCTTCAGCTCGTCGGGGACGAGCGTGTCGACGTAGTGGCGCGCGATCCGCAGGTCCGTCTTGGCCAGCGTCATCTCGACGTTGGACAGGAAGTTCTGGAAGAAGTGCCACTGGCCGTGCATCTCGTCCAGGACGGTGTCGAGACCGGCCTCGCGCAGGGCCTTGAGGCCGGAGCCGACACCGAACCAGCCGGGGACGATCTGGCGGGACTGGGTCCAGCCGAACACCCACGGGATGGCGCGCAGTCCGTCGAGGCCGAGGCCCGAGTCGGGGCGGCGCGAGGGACGCGAGCCCAGGTGGAGCTCGGCGAGCTGGTCGACCGGGGTGGAGGAGAGGAAGTACGCGGGCAGGTCCGGGTCCTCGACCAGCCGGCGGTACGCGGAGTGGGCGGCGTCGGAGACGGTGTCCATGGCCGCGTCCCAGCGGGCCAGCGCCTCGTCGGACTGGCGGGGCGCGGTGTGCAGGGCGGAGGCCTGCAGGGTGGCCGCGACGGTGAGTTCGAGGTTCTCGCGGGCGAGCGCCGGGATGAGGTACTTGTCGGAGATGACCTCGCCCTGCTCGGTCACCTTGATCTCGCCCTCCAGGGTTCCCCAGGGCTGGGCGAGGATCGCGTCGTGCGAGGGGCCGCCACCGCGGCCGACGGTGCCGCCGCGGCCGTGGAAGAGGCGCAGCCGTACACCGTAGCGGTGGGCGACGTCGCGCAGTCGGCGCTGGGCGCGGTGGATCTCCCACTGGGAGGTGGTGATGCCGCCGAACTTCGAGGAGTCGGAGTAGCCGAGCATGACCTCCTGGACGTCGCCGCGCAGCGAGACCAGACGTCGGTACGACGGGTCGGCGAGCATCTCGTCGAGGATGACGTCGGCGGCGCGCAGCTCGTCGGTGGTCTCCAGGAGCGGGACGATGCCGATCTTCGCCCAGCCGGCGTGCAGGTCGAGGAGACCCGCCTCGCGGGCGAGGACCGCCGCCGCGAACACGTCGTCGGCACCCTGGCACATCGAGATGATGTACGACTCGATGACCTCGGGGCCGAAGCGCTCGAACGCCTCCCTGATGGTGTGGAAGACGCCGAGGGTCTTCTCGCCCGCCGCGTCCAGCGGAGCCGGGGTCGGGGCGAGCGGACGACGCGAGCGGAGCTCCTTGGCGAGGAGCTTCTGCCGGTAGTCGCGCGGCATGTCGGTGTAACGCCAGGACTCCTCGCCGAGCCGGTCGAAGAGCTGGCCGAGGGCGTGGTGGTGGGCGTCGGCGTGCTCGCGTACGTCCATGGTGGCGAGCTGGAGGCCGAAGGCGCCCAGCGTACGGATGGTGCGGTCCATCCGGCCGTCGGCGAAGAGGCCGCCGCGGTGCTCGCGCAGCGAGGTCTGGATGAGGGTGAGGTCCGCGAGGAGCTCGGAGGTGCCGAGGTAGTCGCAACCGGCGCGGTGCGGGGTGCCCTTGGCGAGGCGCTCGCGGGTGTTGACGAGCTTCTGGCGGATGCAGGTGGCCTTGAGCCGGTACGGCTCCTCGGCGTTCAGCCGCTTGTAGCGCGGGCTGATCTCGGGGAGGCGCTCCAGGTCGGCTTGGAGCGATTCGAGCAGCTCTTCGGTGGCACCCGTGTAGCGGATGGAGTTGGAGAGCAGTCCGCGCAGGTGGTCGATGAGTTCGAGGGCGTCGGTGATGCCGTGCTCGTGCTGGAGGATCAGCACGTCCCAGGTGACGGCGGGCGTCACGTTGGGGTTGCCGTCGCGGTCGCCGCCGATCCAGGTGCCGAAGGTGAGCGGGCGGGTGCCCTCGGGCAGCGGGGCGCCGACGCGCTCCAGTTCGGCGGAGAGGTCTTCGAGCACGTCGCCGACGGCGCCCGTGTGCAGCTCGTCCAGGTAGTAGATGGCGTTACGGGCTTCGTCGGCCGGCTCCGGGCGGACGACGCGCAGCTCGTCGGTCTGCCAGATGAGGTCGATGTTCTCCGCGAGCCGCAGGTCGACGCGGCGCCGGTCCGCCTCGATGACGGGCGTCTCCAGCAGGGCGGCGATGCGGCGGAGCTTGTTCAGCACCGAGCGGCGCGCGGCCTCGGTGGGGTGGGCCGTGAAGACGGGCCGCACGTTGAGGTTCTTGACCGTCTCGCGCAGGTGCTCGGGGTCGGCGTCCTTGAGGCGGTCGGCGGTACGGGCGAGGAGCCCGCCCTCCGCGGCACGCCGGTCGCGCATCTCGTGGGCGCGGTGCACCTGCTCGGTGACGTTGGCCAGGTGGAAGTAGGTGGAGAAGGCGCGCACGAGCTGCGCCGCGGTCTCCAGATCGGTGTCACCGAGAAGCTCGGCCGCCGCTTCGCCGTCCGTGCGGGTGAGGGCGCGAACGCGTTCGACGAGTTCGAGGAGTTCCGGGCCCTCCTGGCGTACCAGGGTCTCGCCCAGCAGGTCGCCGAGGCGTCGGATGTCGGCCCGCAGTTCGGGGCTGCTGGCGGCAGGGGTCTGGTCGGCACTGCTCACAGTGTGCGGCTCCTTGCAGTGGTTGAGCACGAATCCGGGGCCAACGGCCGCAGCGTGCTGTTGCCGCCCCCGGGACGAGCGGGGTGCGGACCGCGCTGTCCGACCCTTCCAAGGATATGTGGCACCGGCGTCGGCGCGTCCGGTGGCCTCACAGGGTGGGACGGCGGGGGCATACGACGGCCGGAGCCGTACAGGCTTTACCCGTACGGGGGCAGGAGATACCACGAACGGCGCACGGAACGTGGTCTGGTGGTGTGGGCCGCGTCACTGCAGTACTTACGATCCCGTAGGTTACGGTCCCGTAGCCAAGGCCGATTCCGATTTGTTCTCCTCACCCCCCGGGGGACCACATGACCATCAGCCCCGATCTGGCCGACCAGCCGGACCCACCGACACCAGGGCCTGCTTCCGATCCACTCCCCTCCGCCACGCTGGGCGGCGACAGCAAGCGGTCGATCGAACAGATCGCGCTGCTGCTCTTCATCGTGGTGCCGTTCGCGGCTCTGGTGGCGGCGGTGCCGCTGACCTGGGGCCACGGCGTCAGCTGGCTCGATCTGGGGCTGATGGTGGCGATGTACTACATCGGCTGCCACGGCGTCACGATCGGTTTCCACCGCTACTTCACGCACGGCTCCTTCAAGGCGAAGCGCCCGCTGCGCATCGCGCTGGCCGTCGCCGGTTCGCTGGCGGTGGAGGGCCCGCTCGTGCGGTGGGTCGCCGACCACCGCAAGCACCACCGGTTCTCCGACGCCGAGGGTGACCCCCACTCGCCGTGGCGCTTCGGCGAAACCCTGCCGGCCCTGATGAAGGGCCTGTGGTGGGCGCACATCGGCTGGATGTTCAACGAGGAGCAGACCCCGCAGCAGAAGTACGCCCCCGACCTGGTCAAGGACCCGGCCATAAGGGCGATCTCGCGTCACTTCCTGACCTTCACGATCATCTCGCTGGGTATCCCGCCGCTGGTGGGCGGTCTGGTGACGATGTCCTGGTGGGGCGCGGCGACGGCGTTCTTCTGGGGTTCGCTGGTCCGCGTGGCGCTGCTGCACCACGTCACCTGGGCGATCAACTCGATCTGCCACGCGGTCGGCAAGCGCCCCTTCAAGTCCCGCGACAAGTCGGGGAACGTGTGGTGGCTGGCCGTGCTGTCCTGCGGTGAGTCCTGGCACAACCTGCACCACGCGGACCCCACGAGCGCCCGGCACGGGGTGATGCGCGGACAGATCGACTCCAGCGCCCGGCTGATCCGCTGGTTCGAACAGTTCGGCTGGGCGTACGACGTCCGGTGGCCGGACGCCGACCGCATCGACTCACGACGCAAGGAGTCCCGGCGCGAGGCCGTGCCCGCCGACGCGGCATGATGGTCACCGTGGCGACCGACGGCAGCACGAGCAGCGAGAAGAGCAGCCCTCCCCCCGCACGCCGGACCCGGCGGGTCCGGATGACCGGGAAAGAGCGGCGCGAACAACTGCTGGACGTCGGCCGCACCCTCTTCGCCGACAAGGGGTTCGAAGGGACCTCCGTGGAGGAGATCGCGGCACGCGCCGGGGTCTCCAAGCCGGTGGTGTACGAACACTTCGGCGGCAAGGAGGGCCTGTACGCCGTCGTGGTCGACCGGGAGATGCGCCAGCTGCTGGACATGGTGACGGGCGCACTGACCGCAGGGCACCCGCGTGAGCTGCTGGAGCAGGCGGCGTTCGCGCTGCTCGACTACATCGAGACGTACACGGACGGTTTCCGCATCCTCGTCCGGGACTCGCCGGTCGCCCAGTCGACGGGCACCTTCGCCTCGCTGATCAGCGACATCGCCACGCAGGTGGAAGACATCCTCGGCATGGAGTTCAAGGCCCGGGGCTTCGACCAGCGGCTGGCCCCGCTCTACGCGCAGGCGCTGGTCGGCATGGTGGCCCTCACCGGCCAGTGGTGGCTGGACGTCCGCAAGCCCCGCAAGGCGGAGGTGGCGGCGCACCTGGTGAATCTGGCCTGGCACGGCCTGGAGAACCTGGAGTCCAAGCCCCGGCTGATAGGACACCGCAAGAGCTGAGACGCGGTCGCGTACCTACGCGGAAGGGGTCCCCCACTCACGTGGCGGGACCCCTTCGCCGTATGCGGGCGTGCGGGCGGTCAGCGCACCCAGTCCTTGAGGGGTTCGGTGTCGAGGGTGAAGCCGACGGGCGTGGGGATCTCGATGGTCTTGCCGAAGGGGCGGCGCAGGATCTTGGTGTAGGAGCCGGCGTCGGGCTCGCTGTACACGAGGGCCTCGCAGGCGTCGCGGTCGATCAGCACATACACCGGGATGCCGGTCTCGGCGTAGGCGGCGGGCTTCTCTTCCCTGTCCCGCTTGTCGGTGTCGGCGTCGTAGGACGTGACTTCGACGATCATCAGGACCTGATCGGGGAAGGCCCATTCGCCCTGGCCGGCGAAGGCCCCCTCGGGAGCGAGCGCGCCGTCGGGCTTGGCGTTGCCGTTGCGGTAGGTCTCGATCTTCAGGCCGCGTTCGGGGTAGAGCCACAGTTCGGGGCGGTGCTGCATACAGCGCCGCGTGAGCCAGCGGATGATCTCGTCGTGGTCGCCGTCGGGCACGGCCTTGACCCTCAGCCTGCCGTGGACGAACTCCATGCGGACGCCCTCGCGCTCGGCGGCTGCGGCAATGCGCTCGAACTCCTCGGACCGCATCTGGGGCCGGTGTTCCATGACCGTCACAGGGCACCTCCTGGCCCCAGTTTAAGGGCCGCCCGGCGATTCGTGGTGGATCGGTGAGCGGGGTCGGATGCGGTGCGTCGCACGGCGGAGGAGCGTTCACCCGTGCGGAACGCAGCAGGATGCAGCGAGCGAGGAGCCTGTCAGCCGTGCAGCCAGATCCGCAGCGGGCCCGTGGCGGTGAAGCCGTGGCGCAGGGCGGTGTCGAGCTCCTCGCCGTGTTCGTAGCCGACCACCGGCAGCCCGGGGAAGAGCCGGTGCGCCGCGTCCAGGGCCCCGGGCCAGGCGGCGTCCGCGCCTCCGTCCCGGGCGAAGACGTTGGACAGGCCGAGCACGCCCCCGCCCGGCACGCCCTCACTGCGGCTCGCCACCGCCCCTGCGGTGATCCGGCCGTCCGGGGCGCGGGCGGCGAGCAGGAAGGTGCCGGGGTCGTCGAGGAGGGCTGGCCGGAAGAGGTCCGCGTCGCCGCCGCCGTCGTCCCAGGCGTGTGCCCAGGCGCGTACCGCGTCCGGGTCCTCGGCCACCTCCCACGGAGCGCCGGAGAAGGCGGCGGGCGGGCCGGCCGGTCGGTGGATCCACGCGGCCTCGAACAGCACCCGGAAGCCGGCCGCCGTCAGGTCGAGATCGGCGAAGCTGTCCTTGACGGTGGCGCCGGGGGCGGAGAGGTCGATGCGCCCGGTGACCTCGGCCGGATCGGCGCCGGGGACCAGGGTCACCGCGTCGGGGTAGTAGGGCGGCGTGCGGACCGGCGCCGTCCAGGCCTGCGCCCCGAACTCGCCCGGCACCCCGTGGGTGCGGCCCATCACCGCGCACCAGTCGGCGTTGTTCCGGGCGGACATCAGGACCAGGGACCGCTTCGTCGTCATGGGTACGGAGCCTGCGCCGGGGCGGGGCGCTCCGTCGAGGGCTTTTCGCCGGTCACCCGGCGTCCGCGCCGCGGAAACGGCGGTGCGCCGGGAGTGCGGCGCTCACGCCTCCCCCGTCCGGGCGACGGCGAAGATCCGCCGGAACGGGAAGACGGTGCCGTGCGGGCGCTGCGGGTAGGCGGCACGCAGCAGGTCCCGGTACTGGGCGAGGAAGGCGTCGAGGGCTTCGGAATCGTCGGCGAGTGCGGCCAGGACCGGGCGCAGACCGGTGCCCCTGACCCAGTCGAGCACCGGATCGTCGCCGTGCAGGACCTGGAGGTAGGTGGTCTCCCAGACGTCCACCGCGGTGCACCCGGCGGCGGTGAGCCGGTCGTAGTAGGCGGCGGGTTCCAGGACGGCGTCCTCGTGGCGGAGGAGACCGCCCAGGCGGTCGTGCCAGCGGGGGGACTCGGCGAGTTCGCGCATCAGGGCGTGGCTGGGGGCCTGGAAGTTGCTGGGCACCTGGAAGGCGAGGGTGCCGCCGGGGGCGAGGCCGTCCAGCCAGATGGGGAAGCGGTCGGCGTGGCCGGGGACCCACTGGAGCAGGGCGTTGGAGACGATCAGGCCGTACGGCTCCGAGGGGGTCCAGGCCGACACGTCCGCCTCGGCGAAGTCGAGGGTGGCGGTGGCGTGGGCACGGGCCCGCTCCAGCATCTGCGGGGAGTTGTCGTACCCGGTGATCCGGGCCCCGGGCCAGCGGTCGGCGAGGAGCGTCGTGACGTTGCCGGGGCCGCAGCCGAGGTCGGCGATGCGGGGGCGGGGGCCGCCGGGGAGGTCGCCGACCCGGGCGAGGAGATCGAGGAACGGGCGCGTCCGGTGCTCCGCGTGGCGGAGGTACTGGCCGGGGTCCCAGACGGATTCGCTCATGCCTCCAGCATCGACCCAAAGTATCTTGACGTCAAGACACTCGGAATCAAGAGACTTCATGTCGAGGGACCCTCTACACTGATCGACATGGAGGACGAGGTCGACCGTCTGGTCGCAGCATGGCGCCGCGAGCGCCCCGACCTCGACGTGGAACCACTAGAGGTCCTCAGCCGCGTGTCGCGCCTGGCGCGCCACCTCGACCGGGCCCGCCGCATCGCGTTCTCCGAGCACAGCCTGGAGCCCTGGGAGTTCGACGTCCTCACGTCGCTGCGCCGGGCCGGCGCCCCGTACCAGCTCTCCCCCGGCCAGCTGCTGACGCAGACCCTGGTCACCTCGGGCACGATGACCAACCGCATCGACCGGCTGACCAAGAAGAACCTGGTGGAGCGCCTCCCCGACCCCAACGACCGGCGCGGGGTGCTGGTCCGGCTGACCGCCGAGGGGCGCGACAAGGCCGACCAGTCGCTGGCCGGGCTGCTCGACCAGGAGCGTGCCATCCTCGGCGAGCTCTCCTCGCGCCAGCGCGGCGAACTCGCCGACCTGCTACGCCAGTTGACTGCCCCGTTCGACAACGTCCCCGGTTAGCACCACCACTTCGGACGTCAGGTCGACCGGACCCACGCCCGCCCTGCGGGCCAGGGCGACGGCCGCCAGCGTCGAGTGCACCCCGAGTTTGCCCAGGACGTTCTGCATGTGGGTCCGGACCGTGTGCGGCGAGAGGTAGAGCCGCTCCGCCACCGCCTTGCGCCCCAGCCCCGCGACCATGCAGCGCAGCACCTCCCGCTCGCGCGGGGTCAGCGACTCCACCAGCAGTTCGCTCTCCGTGCGGTGTTTGCGCGCGGCCGTCAACTCCCGCAGCACACCGGTGAGCAGGGCCGGCGGCAGATGGGTCTCGCCGCGCAGCACTCCGCGGATGACCGCCAACAGGCGTTGCAGGGAACAGTCCTTGGCGACCCAGCCGCAGGCCCCCGCCTGGAGCGCCGCCGCCGCCCGACGCGGGTCGTCCCGCTCGGCGAGCACCACCGTGCGAACGCCCGGACGCCCTTCGCGGACCCCCGCGACGAGCGAGATCCCGTCGACCGGGCCCCCTTGGTGCGGGACCCCGCCCACCGGGGGCCCGCCGCCCAGCTCCGCGTCGACCAGCATCACGTCGTAGGCGCGGCCCTCGGTCGCGGCACGGTCGAGGCAGCGCAGTGCCGCCGGGCCGCTGCCTGCGGCGGCCACGTCCACGTCCGGCTCGGCGGCGAGCGCCGCGGCGAGCGATTCGGCGAAAATACGGTGGTCGTCAACCACGAGAACCCGGATACGGGCCACGTCTACCCCCCAGTGGAACGGTCCCGGGCCACCGTCCTGAGGCCGGACCCGGGTGAGAACACATCGGGGCGGTCAAGACGCCCGGCCCCGCGGAGGGAGGAACCGTCCGCACGGCCCCGCCGCGCGGACCGAGCCGCCGTCCGTGCCCGGGTGCCGCACCGTCCGTCTCGGCCCTGAACGGCACCGGCCCCCACCGGTGCTGCGCATCAGCGTACGGGCGTACGGGTGGACGGGAAGCCGATTCCGCGGAAGTGACCGTCCCCGGCGTTCGGAGGGTGCTTCCTGTCCCGTCGTGGGACGGAAGTGGACGAATGAGGGCGCATTCTGCACTCGGACACGGAGGTCGCGGGAACGGCGGAGCGCCGGGACACGGCCCGTGGGGCCGGTCCCGGCGCTCGTTCACGCGGGTGGGGTGCGGGCGGGCCGGTCAGACCAGGCGACGCGCTCCCTGCGAGGGGACCGCGGCGAAGACGCCCGGGGCCGCGTGGCCGGTCGCCGCGAAGGCGTCGAGCACGGACTTGGTGACCGCCTCGGCGTCGGACTCCTCGACCAGCACGATCGCCGATCCGCCGAAGCCGCCGCCGGTCATGCGGGCACCGAGCGCGCCGGCCGCGTTCGCGGTCGCCACGGCGAGGTCCAGCTCGGCGCAGGAGACCCGCAGGTCGTCGCGGAGCGAGACGTGGCCCTGGTTGAGCACCGGGCCCGCCGCGCGCACGTCCCCGGCGTCGAGCAGCGCGATGACCTGCTCGACGCGGGCGTTGTCGCTGACCACGTGGCGTACGTAGCGGACGACGGACTCGTCCGCGCCGGCCGCCTCCAGCCGGGCGAGGGCTTCGGGGAGGTCCCCGTGGGCGAGCTCGCGCAGCTTGCCCAGTCCGAGAAGGCGGGCGCCCTCCTCGCAGCCGGCCCGGCGCTCGGCGTACGCGCCGTCGCCCAGCGCGTGCTTGACGCGGGTGTCCACCACGAGCAGCCGCAGCCCGTGCGCGGCCAGGTCGAAGGGCACCTGGCGCACGGTGAGGTCGCGGGTGTCGAGGTGGAGGGCGTGGCCGTCGGTGCAGCAGGCGGACGCCATCTGGTCCATGACGCCGCAGGGCACGCCGACGAAGTCGTTCTCGGCGGCCTGGCCGAGGACCGCCAGCTCGGCGGCGCTCAGACCGAGGCCGAAGAGGTCGTTCAGGGCGAGGGCGACGACCACCTCGAGGGCGGCGGACGAGGAGAGCCCGGCGCCGGTCGGCACGGTGGAGGTGAGCTGGATGTCCGCGCCGGTGATCTCGTGCCCGGCCCGGCGCAGCGCCCAGACCACACCCGCCGGGTACGCGGCCCAGCCGTGGCCCTCGTTCGGGGTCAGGCCGTCGACGGAGAGCTGCACGATGCCACCGGGGACGTCGGTGGAGTGCAGGCGCAGCTGCCCGTCGGTACGCCGGGCGACGGCGGCACGGGCGACGTGCGGGAGGGCGAGCGGCATGACGAAGCCGTCGTTGAAGTCGGTGTACTCGCCAATGAGGTTGACGCGCCCGGGGGCGGCCCAGACGCCTTCGGGCTCGCTGCCGTACAGCACGCGGAAGGAGGCGGCGAGTTCGGCGTCGGTGACGGCGGTGGTGGATTCGGTCATGATGCGGTGTTCTCCTCTCGGCGGGCGAACGCCCAGGCGTCGGCGACGATTCCGGCCAGGCCGGGACGGCTCGGCGTCCAGCCGAGGCGCTCGTGCGCGGTGGCGGCGGAGGCGACGAGGACGGCGGGGTCGCCGGCCCGGCGCGGGGCGGCGGTCTCCGGGATCGGGTGGCCGGTGACCTCGCGGACCGTCTCGATGACCTGGCGGACCGAGAAGCCGTTGCCGTTGCCCAGGTTGCAGATGAGGTGCTCGCCCGCGGTGGCGGCGCCCAGCGCGAGGAGGTGGGCCTCGGCGAGGTCGGCGACGTGGATGTAGTCGCGGACGCAGGTGCCGTCGGGGGTGGGGTAGTCGTCGCCGTAGACGTTGATCGACTCGCGCTCTCCCGCGGCGACCTGGAGGACCAGCGGGATGAGGTGGGACTCGGGGTCGTGGCGCTCGCCGGTGTTCCCGTACGCGCCGGCCACGTTGAAGTAGCGGAGCGAGACGGCGGCCAGCCCGTGGGCGGCGGCCTCCCCGGTGATCATGTGGTCGACGGCCAGCTTGGTCGCGCCGTACGGGTTGGTGGGCGCGGTCGGGTCGGTCTCCGTGATGGGGCTGGAGACCGGCTCGCCGTAGGTGGCGGCGGTGGAGGAGAAGACCAGGGTGCGCACCCCGGCGTCACGCATCGCGGCGAGCAGCGCGGTGGTGCCGCCGACGTTGTTGAGCCAGTACTTCTCCGGGTTCACGACGGACTCGCCGACCTGCGAGAACGCGGCGAAGTGGAGGACGGCGTCGTAGGAGGGGTCGAGCCACTTCGCGGCGTCCTGGATGCGGCCCTCGATGAACTCGGCCCCCTGCGGGACGCCCTCCCGGAAGCCCGTGGAGAGGTCGTCGAGCACGGTGACGGTGTGCCCGGCCTCCAGCAGGTGGGTGGCGACCACACTGCCCACGTAACCGGCGCCGCCGGTCACCAGGTACTTCTTCGGGGTGCTGTTGCTCACTTGCTCGCTACCTCTCGCAGTCGCGTCGCCGCGGTCTCCGGCGGCACGTCGTTGATGAACGCTCCCATGCCGGACTCCGATCCAGCGAGGAACTTCAGCTTGCCGGGCGTGCGACGGATGGTGAACAGCTCCAGGTGGAGGGCGAGCTCCTCGCGACCGGGGGCGCGGAACGGCGCCTGGTGCCAGGCGGCGATGTAGGGGGTCGGGGGCTCACCGGGGCCGAAGATCCGGTCGAAGCGCCTCAGGAGTTCCAGATACATCTGCGGGAACTCCGCGCGGGCCGCGTCGTCCAGGTCACGGAAGTCGGCGACACGGTGACGGGGGTAGAGGTGCACCTCGTACGGCCAGTGGGCGGCGTACGGCACGAAGGCGACCCAGTGCTCGCCGGTGAGGACGATCCGGTCGCCCTCGGCGATCTCACGCGCGACGACGTCCTCGAAGAGGTTGCGTCCGGTCTCCTCGCGGTGGGCGACGGCGGAACGCAACATCATTTCGGTTCGGGGCGTGACGAAGGGGTACCCGTAGATCTGGCCGTGAGGGTGACCGAGAGTCACACCGATCTCGGCGCCGCGGTTCTCGAAGGGGAAGACCTGGGCGACCTGGTCGAGCTCGGCGAGAGCGGCGGTGCGGTCGGTCCAGGCCGCCAGCACGAGGGCCGCCTGGTCCTCGGTGAGGTCGGCGAAGGAGGAGTCGTGGTCGGAGGCGAAGCAGACGACCTCGCAGCGGCCGGAGTCACCGGCGAGCGAGGGGAAGCGGTTCTCGAAGACGACGACGTCGTAACCGTCGTCGGGGATCTCGCTGAGCCGCCCGTCCCGGGAGGGGCAGAGCGGGCACTCGTCGGCCGGCGGGTGGTAGGTGCGGCCCTGGCGGTGGGACGCGATGGCCACCGAGTCCCCGAGGAGCGGGTCACGCCGGACCTCGGACGAGGTGGCGACGGCGTCGAGCGGCCTGCGGTCCACCGCGTCACGCACGGTGCCCTCGGCGGAGTCGTAATAGATCAGTTCCCGACCGTCGGCGAGGGTCGTTGCCGTCTTCTTCACCAGGTTCCTCCAAACATAACTAAACACAATTAACCACAATCAAACAGGAGCGTCAATGACGTAACTCTTTGTAGACAAGTTGTTCCTCTGTGTTTGCTTAAGTGGATACCTGGTTCTTTACATCAGGTCATTTCACCCCCGTGCATCACGATCAAACAAAGAACACCAGTTGCTTTGTTCAGTTATTGAACGCGGGGGCGTAGGTTTCATCAGGTTCAGTTCGCGCAACGAAGCGAGTACCCCCCATGAACTATCTGGCTGAAGGGCTCCGGCTCCCCACGAACGGCCTGGATTACACGATCCTGGCCATCTACTTCGTCGTGGTCCTCGGCATCGGCTTCGCGGCTCGCGCCAGCGTGAAGACCAGCCTCGACTTCTTCCTGTCCGGCCGCTCCCTGCCCGCCTGGGTCACCGGCCTGGCCTTCGTGGCCGCCAACCTCGGTGCCACCGAGATCCTGGGCATGGCGGCGACCGGCGCGCAGTACGGTGTCTCCGTCGTCCACTGGTACTGGATCGGTGCCATCCCCGCCATGGTCTTCCTCGGCCTGGTGATGATGCCGTTCTACTACCGCTCGAAGGTCCGTTCCGTCCCGGAGTTCCTCCTCCAGCGGTTCGACAAGTCGGCCCACGTACTGAGTTCGGCCCTGTTCGCCTTCGCCGCCATCCTGATAGCCGGCGTCAACCTGTACGCGCTCTCGATCGTCGTGGAAGCGCTGCTGGGCTGGGACCGCTGGGTCGCGATCGTCGTCGCCGGTGTGTTCGTCCTCCTCTACATCACCATCGGCGGACTCTCCTCGGCGATCTACAACGAGGTGCTCCAGTTCTTCGTCATCCTCGCCGCGCTCATACCCCTGACCATCCTCGGTCTCAAGCGGGTCGGCGGCTGGGACGGTCTGACCCACTCGCTGGAGAAGAGCCACGGCTCCAGCTTCATGTCCGCCTGGAGCGACACGGGCATCGGTGACAGCAACGCGCTGGGCGCCAACTGGCTGACGATCATCCTCGGCCTCGGCTTCGTCCTCTCCTTCGGCTACTGGACGACCAACTTCGCCGAGGTGCAGCGCGCCCTCTCCGCGAAGAACCTCTCGGCCGCGCAGCGCACCCCGCTCATCGCCGCGTTCCCGAAGATCTTCATCGTCTTCCTGGTGATGATCCCGGGCATGGTCGCCGCCGTCGTCGTCCCGAACATCGGCACCGACCGCTCGGACCTGACGTACAACGACGCCATCCCGCTGCTGATGCGCGAACTGCTCCCGAACGGTGTCCTCGGCATCGCCGTGACCGGCCTGCTGGCCGCCTTCATGGCCGGTATGGCCGCCAACGTCTCCTCGTTCAACACGGTGTTCACCACGGACATCTGGGCGCGGTACGTGAAGAAGGACGAGCCGGACGCGTACTACCTGAAGTTCGGCCGCCTCGTCACCGCCGTCGGCGTACTGGCCTCGATCGGCACCGCGTTCATCGCGTCGAGCTTCACGAACATCATGAGTTACCTGCAGACGCTGTTCTCCTTCTTCAACGTCCCGATGTTCGTGGTCTTCATCATCGGCATGTTCTGGAAGCGGGCGTCGATGAAGTCCGGCGTCTGGGGCCTGGTCGCGGGCACCACCGCGGCGATGGTCAACTACTTCGTCTTCTACAAGCAGGGCATCATCGGCATCCCGACCGACCAGGGCGCGAACTTCGTCTCCGCCATCGTCGGCTTCGTCGCCGGTGCGGTCGTCATGGTCGTCGTCACCCTCTTCACGGCCCCCAAGCCGGAAGCCGAACTGGCCGGACTGGTCTACGGCACCGAGTCCCCCGACGCACCCGAGGTGCCGGAGGAGTCCGACTCCGCGTGGTACCGCAAGCCGGCCCTGCTGGGCTGGGGCGCCATCGTGATCGCCGCCGCCTGCTACATCCCCTACTCGTTCTGATCGGAGGAACCACCATGTCCGAGCTGCACAAGGAAGTCTCCGACCTGGAGAGCAAGTCCGCCACGGCGGCACGCCTCTTCGACATCAGGCGGATCATCGGCGGTCTCTTCGTGGTCTACGGAGTCATCGTCACCATCGCGGGCATCAACCCGTCCGACGCCGACCTCAAGAAGGCCGAGGGCGTCCACATCAACCTCTGGACCGGCCTCGCGATGCTGGTCCTCGGACTGCTGTTCCTGGTCTGGATGTGGCTGCGCCCGACGCAGGCCCCCGTCGAGCCCATCGAGCCGGGCGGCCCCGCCGGTCACTGACCGGTCGGCACCGCGCTTCCCCCCACGGCCCCCGCAGGGGCCGGACCCACCCGCCACTCAGGGTGCGTCCGGCCCCTGCGCCGTGTCGTACCCCGGCTCGCGCGCCGCGCCCATCGCCGTGTGGACGACCGCCCGGTCCAGCAACCCGGTACGGGCCGCGAGCGCGGCGGCTTCCAGCCGGGAACCCACCCCGAGCTTCATCAGGACCCGCTGGACGTGGGTGCGCGCGGTGCTCGGCGCGATCCGCATCCCGGCGGCGATCAGCCGGGTGCCCTCGCCCTCGGCGACGCGTACCAGCACCTCGGCCTCGCGGGGCGTCAGCAGCCGCAGCAGCCGCTGGCCCTCGTCGTCGGGCTTCTCCACCGGGTGCAGCAGCTCCGAGAAGGCCCCCCTGAGCAGGGCGGGCGCCACCGACGCCTCACCCGCCCTGGCCTTCATCATGGCCCGCTCCACACCCTCGATGCGCTCGTCGTGCCGGACGTATCCGGCCGCTCCGGCCGCGAAGGCCGCCGCGATCCCCCGGGGGCTGGGCACCGGGCCCAGCACCACCACCGCCACCTGCGGGCGCTCGCGTCCGATCCGCTGGATCGGATCGAAGGCGCCCGGCGCGGCGGGAGAGGCCGTCCCGAACAGACAGACCTCCGGGGCCCTGGCTATGACCAGGTCGGCGGCGCCCGAAGTCGGCGCCGTGGCCGCGAGCACGCGGTGCCCCCGGAGCTTGAGTGCCGAGGCGAGCGCCTCGGCCAACAGGCGGTGGTCGTCGACCACCATGAGCCGCACGCTCATCGCGCAGATACCCCCAGTACCGCCGTGAACCGCCGTGCGCAGGTGTGCCACGACCGTCGGCCCCCCGGCCTAGACCCGGCAAGCTACACGCTTGTTCGACGCCGTGGCGCCCATACGTGGCAGAAGCCCCCCAGAAGGCCGATTTCTTCTGCTTCGGATGTCACGGGGTTGACGGAAAACGATCGGCCCCGCCGGTCTGCTTCCGGCCGGCGGGGCCTTCGTGCGGCGTCCGGACGACGTCCGGCGGCGAGTCAGCCGGTGGTGAACGCCATGGCGAGAAGCCGGTCGTCGTCGGTCCCGCTGGACTCGCTGAGAATGTTCGGCGACAGGAAGAGCCGCCCCTTCTCGTACAGGAACTCCCCGCGGTCGTAGCCGAAGTACGTCTCCGCGTCCCGGGTCTTCTCGGTGCTGGGGTTCTCCATCAGCACCGTCTCCTCGAGGGTGGCCCCGTCGAGCGAGACGACCTGGCCGCCCTTGTCGTACGGGGGCACCTTGTACGCGATGACGTTGGTGCCGTCCATGCGGAGCGGGATCATGCTGTACCGCTCGCCGGCGTCGGCACGCGTACCGAGCAGCTTGCCGGTGGTGAGGTCGAAGGCCACGATCTCGTTGGTGTCGCCGAACTCGGCGGTGCCCTCGTGGGACTCGGTGGGCACGTACAGGCGGTTGTTGCCGACCGTCATGCCGACGCACCGTTCCACCTCGGTGGAACCGCACTCCCCCGCGTACCGCTCGGCGTCCGCGGAGATCCGGACGATCAGCTTGCCGGTCCCGGAGTCGATGGAGAAGTAGTCGGAGATGCTGGAGCCGTCGCCGGCCGTGTCGCCGATGTCGGCGGCGACGACCAGCGGCTCGGTGGACACGACCCCCGCGTAGTCGACGCCGGGCGGCATCTCGTACGAGGAGAGCGGGGCGCCGGTCTTGGCGTCCAGGGTCTGGACGGAGAGCGTCGGGTCGTCGTACGAACCGCACTTGCGGACGGTGACGAGCGCAGGGCCGCCGGCGTATCCGGTGTCGTAGCAGTCGTCGGTGGAGACCTTCGGAGCCCAGAGCTGGGCTCCGGTGCCGATGTCGAAGGCCGCGCCGCCGTCGGTGCCCCCCGCGGCGACGGTCGTGCCGCTGACCGTCACCTCCTCGAAGCTCACCGGCTCGTCACCGTTGGAGGAGGCGACGACCGACTTCGACCAGATCATCTTGCCGGTGTTCAGGTCGAGCGCGCCGAGCTTGTCGCAGGACGGGTACTTGTCCGCCGAGGTCGGCTTGCCCTCCTGGAAGACGATCGCGGTCTTGAAGTCCTTCGTCATGTGCCGGGAGGCCGCGCAGACCTGCCCCGCCGTCGGGATCGACCAGAGCTTGGTGCCCTTGACCAGGTCGTACCCGGCCACCTCGTAGACGCCGGTCTTCACGTACGCCTTGTCGGTGACCCAGGATCCGTAGACGGTGGTGACGTCGGAGACCTTCGGCTTGGGGATCTGGAAGGCGACGTGCGACTTGGTGGAGGCCGGCACCTTCTCGGTGCCTCCGGCGAGACCACCGCCGCCCTCGCCCTTGTCGCCGCCGCCGCCGTTGCCACCGCTACCGCCGGTGGGGCCCGCGGTGGAGACGTTCGTGCCGCCGCCGTCGCCGGACGCCGAGTAGACGATCCCGGCACCGACGATCAGCACCACGGCCAGAGCCGCCCCGATGATGATCTTCGCCTGGGCGCTGATCTTCTTGCCGCCGCCGGCGCCCTGGGGCGGTTGCGGCTGCGCGTACTGGGGCTGCGTCGGGTAGCCGTATCCCGGCTGCCCGGGGCCTGGCTGGCCGAAGTAGCCGGGCTGGCCGGGCTGCGAGGGGGTCGGCGTGTTCGGGTAGCCGTACCCGGGCTGCCCCTGCGGAAAGCCGTACCCGGGCTGGGTCTGGGCCTGCGGGTGGGGCTGCCCCTGCGGGTACCCGTACGCGGGCCCGGCAGCGGGCTGCTGCGGGGCGTCGGGCTGCTGCGGGGCATCGGGCTGGGGCGCCTGGGGCTGGGGCGGCTGAGGGGCCTGGGGCGGTGCGCCGTACGGACCGGGGGGCTGCTGAGCCGGGGCCTGCGGCGGCGGAGGCGGAGGCGTCCCGTGCGGGGAGGGCGGCGGCGCGCCGAATCCGCCGGGCGGCGGGTCCTGCGGGGCGCCGAACCCGCCCTTCGGGGGCTCGCCGGGCTGCTGGGCGGGTGGGGGCGGCTGGGTCATGTCGTACGTACCTCGGGAAAGGGATGGTCGGGGCGGGGGGAACCGGGGACGTGGCCCGGGAGCGGCGGTATCACTCGCCGAAGGCGATCACCGCGGTCTCGCGATCGTCGCCCTTGCTGCTGGAGTCGCTGAGCCGGCCGGCGACGATGATCGAACGCCCTTCCAGCCAGAGGAACTTGCCGTTGTAGATCATTTGCTCGGTGTTCGTCGTGGACTCAGGATGCTGGAGCAGGACCTTCGGGGCGCCACCGGTCGGCGCGATGGAGGCGATGGCCCCGCCCTTGTCCCAGGACACCTCGAAGTGGACGACGAGGTTGGCACCGTCCATCCGGACCGGCTCCATGACCCGGCCGGCCGGGGAGGCCGAACTCCACTTGGGTTTACCGGTGTCGAGGTCGAAGGCGACCACCTTGTTGGTGCGGTCCGTGGTGCCGGCCGCCTCGGTCGCCATGTAGACGGTGTCGGCGTTCACCACGACACCGGTGCAGTCGTCCAGGGACTTGGCGAAGATGTGCAGCGAACTTCCGCACTTCGGGGCGAACTTGTCCCCGGCCGCACCCTGCAGCTGGGAACGGTTCGAACCGTCGTCCTTCAGCGCGAGGATTCCCCACGACTTCTTCTTTTCCTCGACCAGCGAGACGACGAGCGGGTCGACCGAGTACACCCGGTCGACCTCCCAGCCGCGCTTGAGCTCGTAGGTCCAACGCGGCTTGCCGGTGACCGGGTCGATCTGCTGGATCTGCTGCTGCGGGTTCTCCGGGTCGTCGACGGTGCAGTTGACGGCAGCTATGAGCTTCGAGCCGCCCGCGAAGGCGGTCGGCCGGCACTTGCCGGCGGGCGAACCGAACAGCTCCTTGCCGTCGCTGACCCGGAACGCGTCGGTGCCGCCGGACCGGCCGACCGTGACGGTGTCACCGCTGATCGCGAGACCGACCTCGGAGAGCAGGTCCCAGATGCCGTTCTGCTTGATCGTCTTCTTCCACCCCGTCTTGCCGGTGGTGAGGTCGATCTGCTGGACCAGCACGCAGTCCGCCCCGTCGCCGGTACCGTCCTTCAGCCCGATGACGATCTTGCCGTCGTCCGTGGCGTTCGCGGGCGCGGCACAGATATCGGTGTCGAACTTCAGGGTCCACTTCTCTTCGCCGGTGTCCAGCGAGTACCCCAAGACGTTCCGGTACGCGGCCGTGACCAGAGTGTCGCCGACGGCCCAGGGGCCCTGGACCGTGGCGCCGTCGCGCGGCAGCTTCAGGTCGTTGTCCTTCGCCCAGAGGATCTTCGCTTCGCCGTCCTTGCGGCCCGCGTTCAGGTCGTCGTCGGTGTCGCGGCCCCCGTCGTCCCCGTCGCCCGAAGGCGCGGCGGTGGGGCCGGTGCTGTCCTTCCCGTCCGAACTCCCCTGGGCGACCGGCTTCCCGCCGGGGTCGTCCCCGCTGACGGCGAAGCCCACGCCGACGGCCGCCACGACCACCACCGCGACGGCCGCCGCCACGATCACTCCGGTCCGGCCGCGGAAGAACCCGCGCCCGGAGGAGGGGGAAGGAGCCACGGGCGGCGCGGGGTGACCCGGGTAACCCGGCTGCCCGTACGGGCCGGAGGGCTGCTGCCCGTACGGACCGGGCTGCGGCTGACCGTACGGACCCGGCGCCTGCTGCCCGTACGGGCCCGGCTGGGGCTGACCGTACGGACCGGGGGGCTGCTGGCCGTACGGCCCGGGCTGCGGCTGCCCGTACGGGCCCGGCTGCGGCTGCCCGTACGGGCCGGGGGCCTGCGGGTAGCCGTAGCCAGGGGTTCCGGCGGCCGGGGGCTGCTGGCCGTACGGGCCGGGCGCGGCCGGGTAGCCGTACGCCGGGGCACCCGGTGCCGGGGGCTGCGCGGGAGGCGCGGGCGGGGCCGCCGGGGGCGGGGGCGGCGGCGTCGCCGGTTGCCGGGGCGGCCCGGACGGCGGCTCCTGCGGAGTCCCCGAGCCTCCCTGCGGCGGTTGCTGGCTGGGCGGCTGCGTCATAGCCACGTCCCCCTTCGTGCGGTCCGGTGCCCGTTCCGGCCTCCCCCGCTATCCCGCGGGGACCGGAGACGTCGTGCGACGTACCTCCGGAACTCCCCGGAATGGAGCGGAACGGGCATGGCTACCGCGGCGTCGCGACAGTCTGGCGGGGCTTCTTTGTACCACCCGCACCACCACGCGCACCGGTTCGGTCCACCCCCTGTGCCCAAGGGAGAACCGGGCCGTGATGCCGCCGTTACGCACCCCTGGAAACCAGGGCCCCCGCCCCCTCCCGACACACCGTCAACCGTGAGCGCGGGAAGCCGAGTTACCCGGCAAAAGCACCCCGACCACCGTAATCAACCGCTTTGCCCGAATGACCCCGTACGGAAACGGGCGGACCCCGGACCCGGCATGCAACCGGGTCCGGGGTCCGCCCGTAGCGCCTACGCCTCCTCGGCCAGCTCCAACCAGCGCATCTCCAACTCGTCACGCTCGGTGACCAGTTCGCGGAGCTCGGCATCGAGCTTGGCGACCTTGCCGAAGTCGGTGGCGTTCTCCGCGATCTGGGCGTGCAGCTTGGTCTCCCGGTCCGAGAGCTTGCCGAGCTGACGCTCGACCTTCTGCAACTCCTTCTTCGCGGCGCGCGATTCCTGCGCCGAGAGAGCGTTGACCGGCGCGGCCGACTCCTTGGCCGCGGCGGGGGCGGCGGACGGGGTGGCCGTCTCCTCCATCCGCTGCCGGCGCTCGATGTACTCGTCGATGCCCCGCGGCAGCATCCGCAGCGCCCGGTCTCCGAGCAGCGCCATCACCTTGTCGGTGGTGCGCTCGATGAAGAACCGGTCGTGGGAGATCACGATCATGGAGCCCGGCCAGCCGTCGAGGAGGTCCTCCAGCTGCGTGAGGGTCTCGATGTCCAGGTCGTTGGTGGGCTCGTCGAGGAAGAGGACGTTCGGCTCGTCCATCAGCAGGCGCAGGATCTGGAGCCGTCGCCGCTCACCACCGGAGAGGTCGCCCACCGGCGTCCACTGCTTCTCCTTGGTGAAGCCGAACTGCTCGCACAGCTGCCCCGCCGTCATCTCACGGCCCTTGCCGAGGTCCACCCGGTCCCGGACCTGCTGCACGGCCTCCAGCACCCGGAGGGTGGGCTTGAGCTCGTGCACCTCCTGGGAGAGGTAGGCGAGCCGGACCGTCTTGCCGACGATGATCTTCCCGCCGGCCGGCTGGACGTCGCCCTGGCTGCGGCACGCCTCGGCGAGCGCGCGCAGCAGCGAGGTCTTGCCCGCGCCGTTCACGCCGACGAGACCGACGCGGTCCCCGGGGCCGAGCTGCCAGGTGAGGTGCTCCAGCAGCGTCTTGGGACCTGCCTGGACGGTCACGTCCTCCAGGTCGAAGACGGTCTTGCCGAGGCGCGCGTTGGCGAACTTCATCAGCTCACTGGTGTCGCGCGGCGGCGGCACGTCGGCGATCAGCTCGTTGGCCGCCTCGATGCGGTAGCGCGGCTTGGAGGTACGCGCGGGGGCGCCGCGCCGCAGCCAGGCCAGCTCCTTGCGCATGAGGTTCTGCCGCTTGGACTCCTCGGTCGCGGCGATCCGCTCACGCTCGGCGCGGGCGAAGACGTAGTCGCTGTAACCGCCCTCGTACTCGTGGACGGTGCCGCGCTGCACGTCCCACATGCGGGTGCAGACCTGGTCGAGGAACCACCGGTCGTGGGTCACGCAGACGAGCGCGGAGCGGCGGGCCCGCAGGTGTCCGGCGAGCCAGGAGATGCCCTCGACGTCGAGGTGGTTGGTGGGCTCGTCGAGGACGATCAGGTCCTGGTCCGCGATGAGCAGCTTGGCGAGCGCGATGCGCCGGCGCTCACCACCGGAGAGCGGGGCGATGACGGTGTCCAGGCCGTGCTCGAAGCCCGGCAGCGCGAGACCGCCGAAGAGCCCGGTCAGCACGTCACGGATCTTGGCGCTGCCCGCCCACTCGTGATCGGCGAGGTCACCGATGACCTCGTGCCGGATCGTCGCCTTCGGGTCCAGGGAGTCGTGCTGGGTGAGGACGCCCGCACGCAGCCCGCCGAGGTGGGTGACGCGTCCGGAGTCCGCCTCCTCCAGCCGGGCGAGCATCCGGATGAGGGTCGTCTTGCCGTCGCCGTTGCGGCCGACGACACCGATCCGGTCTCCCTCCGAGACGCCGAGAGACACACCGTCGAGCAGCGCACGGGTGCCGTACACCTTGCTGACCTGCTCGACATTGACCAGATTGACGGCCATTTCACTCCTGCCCAGGGGATGGATCGACTTCCCAGGGTAGTCGCCGCGCGGATGCGGTAGCGTGCGGCGATCTTCCGGGGCGGCTCCCCGGACCGGAGCGTCTCAGGGGTGGGAACGTCATGGCAGGCACGGCGGCACGGCGCGGGGTCCCGGTGGTACTGGCGGCGGTGGCGGTCTGCGCCCTGTCCGGCTGCGGTACGGAGCACACGGAAGACGGCGGCAAGGCCGCGGCGGTCTCCGCCTCCCCCACCTCGTCCGGGACGGACACCGAGCCCTCCGCGGAACCCGCCGCCAAGGGCGCCAGCATCGGCGCCGCCGGGTCCGCCTGCGAGCTGCCGGTCACCTTCGACCTGGCCGCCGAGTGGACGCCCGAGGCCGTCGACGTGACCGCCGTCCCCGAACTCGCCGCCCTGGCCGAGCAGGGTCCGATGACCATGGTCTGCGAGATCGACGCGAAGCCCGCCGGGAACATCGGCTATCTGCGGGTCTGGCAGGGCGAGAAGTCCTCCGCGTCCCCGCGCGAGCAGCTCACGGCCTTCGTGACGGCCGAGGGGGACGCCACCGACGTCACCTACACGGACATCGAGGCCGGCACGGTCGCCGGGGTCGAGGCCGCCTACACGGTGACCGTCGAGGCCCTGGACGAGACGAAGAAGGAACACGCCTTCCTCGTCCCCACCGCGAAGGGCCCGGTCGTCGTCCACCTCGGCGGCCTGGACACCGAGGAACACGAGCAGATGCTCCCCGCGTACGAGCTGGCGAAGTCGAGCCTGCGGACCGGCTGATCCTGTCCATCACCCCAGGAAGGGCAGTGACCCCCATGCACGTCGTACAGGCCCTGGCCGAATCCCCTCCGACACCCGTCGGCGCGAAAGTCCTTCTCACCTTCGTGGGTCTGGTCTTCACGGGAGTCGGGCTCTTCGTCCTCCTCCGCACCGACACGATCATCGAGCTCTACAGTCGGCAAGCGGCCGGCCGGAACCCGAGGACCGTGCCTCCCGGGATGCTCAAAGCGCTGGGAACCATCCAGTTCGTGGCGGGCGTCGTCTGCGCGACACTCGGCGTCATCACGCTCTTCCGCTGAGACCGTCCGCCGGACGGAGGCTCCGCCCGGCACGATGGCTGCCCGCAGGCGGGCGGGCGCACGGAATCCGCGGTGGGCAGCCCTCTCGGGCCACGGTCTGCCCGGTACCGGCCGGGGCCCGTCCCCTTCCGCGCTCCCCGTCAGGCCGGGAGCGGCAGTTCGGCCAGCATCACGGCGTAGACCGGAGAGTCCGCGAACGGGCGGCGTTGACCCACCTTCCGGAAGCCCCAGGATTCGTAGAGGGCCTGTACGCGCGGGTGCTCGACGTCGACCAGGAGGACCGCGAGGTCCTCGTCACGACGGTCGAGAAGCGCGCGGGACAGCAGTTCCGCCACCCCCTTCTTGCGCCACTTCGTACCGACCGCCAGCTCGGAGTACGCGAACGTCCTGCTCTTCCCGGGTGCCGGCTGGACGTGCTCCCGCCACCATTCCCGTCCGTCCAGCGCCGGAGCCCCGTACGCGAAGCCCACCGCCTCCTCACCGTCGTACGCGATCACGCAGGTGAAGTGGGGATTACCGCCCCAGTGGTCGACGAACCAGGGGAACTTCTGGTTGAACTCGTCGTCGCGTGCGTCTCCTTGCGCCTCGGCGTGCACGTCGATGAGCGTCTGCCTGATGCTGGGCAGGTCGGGGTGGCAGAAGTGCCGGAGTTCCGGTTCAGCGACGGTCACAGTCGGCTCCATTCGGATCGGTAGCGATCCGCCCACTCTCTTGCGACGCTCGCGTCCGGCGCAAGCGTGATCAAGTCCCGGTGGTAGTCACCGAGCAGCGACCTCAGCCGCCCGGGGATGGGATGGCCCGACATCAGGGCGAAGGCCGTGGCGGCCGTGGCGCATGCCTGGTCGATGTCCCGCTGATGCAGCTGCGCGAGTGCGAGCCTAGTGGTGGCCAGTGCGCGATTTCTGCGGAATTGCCGGGGGATTCCGGCCAGCGCACGATGGGAAGCCGCCTCGGCGGCTGCCGGATCACCGAGCCGGTCACGGACGATGGCGGTGATGGCGGCGAGTTCGGAGGGCCCGTAGAAGTCCATCCAGCTCGGCCGAGGAAGCCCGGGTTCCGACCTCCGTAAGGCTTCTTCGGCGCATCCCAGGGAGCGCAGGGCTGCCTGGCGGTCGCCGAGGGTCGAATGCCCCAGCGCAGTCCTCGCATGAGCCAGCGAAGCGAAGAGCGGGTCCCGCTTGGTCATGGCCGTGGCCTGCGCCGCCAGTCCCGAATCCACCGCCTCCCTGTATTCCCGGCGTTGGTGGGCCAGCATGGCGTAGGAGTTCCAGACCCTGATCTCCGCCATGGGGTCCTGTCCCATGCCCGCGAGGTACAACGCGCGACCCAGAAGGTGCTGAGCCGCATCGGTTCGACGGGCGTCCAGAGCACTCCAAGCGGCGGTTGCGGTGTAGTCGGCGGCCACCGAGAAGAGCCGGCGCCGGATCCGCTGAGTAGCTCCGCGTTTCTGTTTCTCCAGCGCCTCACGCGCTCCCGCCAACGCGGTCAGTTTCAAGCTCTCGTGGCCTCCCCGGTGGTCGTCCAAGGCCATCAGCGCATCCAGGCCGGAGCGGAGCCGCAGGACGTCGGAAGCACCGACCCGGCAAGCGGACCCCACGTGGGGGACGGCAACGGCTGCGGCTGCACCGCTGGTGGCGGCGAGGAAGTCTCTGCGCCTCACAGGCGGCTCCGGTTCGTCGTCGGAAGACAGTCGTGGGAGCGGCGGGCGGAACCCCAACGCTTCGGCAGTGGTGGCGAATACGGCCTCCAACGCCTCCCGCTGGCGGCTGTGTGGCCAACTCGTCTTCGCGCTGAGCCAGTTGCGGATGGTCCGGTCGCTGACCGTACCCTCACAGCCGCTGTGCAGGAGTCGGGCGTTCACGGCGTCGGCCAAGCCGGCCTGCGTGAGTCCGTACTCACCCATGAAGCCTTTGAGGCGCTCGTTCCCTTTCACACACCCACGGTAGTGACCGTCTCCCTTTCGGTGAGCGGGGAACAGCGAAGTTTCCGGTCGCCGCAACCATGTCCGGCCCGATATTTCCTTCTGCCGACAGGGCAACCGCCCTTGACTGGGTAGGGCCGCCGGAGCCCGGCGGCCCTACCGCAAGCAGTTCACGCACCCACCGAGGTCCTGATGACTGTGATCACCACGCCGCGCCCGACCGGGCATCCCGGGTACTCCGTGACGCTCCCCCGTGAACCACGGAGCGCACCCACCGCACGCGGACTCGTCCGTACTGCGCTGACCGCGTGGGGGGTGGGGCCGGAATCGATCGACGACGGGACGCTGATCCTCTCCGAGCTGGTGTCCAACGCGGTACAGCACGCCCGGCTCACCTCGATGCGCGTCCTCGTCACGCGCCCCACCCTCACGACCGTCGTGCTGGGGGTGGTGGATCGCTCGACGAGCATCCCGCTCCTGCGAACGGACTCCAACGGCGATCAGGTTCAGGGCCGCGGCCTTCTCCTGGTGGACGCGTTGTCGGACCGCTGGGGCACTGAGCTGTACCGCTGGGGCAAGCAGGTCTGGAGTGAGCTCGGCACGGAGGCCGACTCATGAAGGACGGAAAGCCGTGGGTGGGCGACAGGGTGCGCGACGAAGTCACCGGCAGAGAGGGCATCGTGACGGACGTTCGGGGTAACACCCGCTACATCCTGCGGCCCCTGTGGGGAGCGACCGGCATGTGGACCGCCCGCAACCCAACGAAGCTCACGGTGACCGAGCCTCGGGTTTAGGGCGTGCGTGTCCGGCGGATCTTGACCGGGCACGCACGCACCGGGTCGCACCTCGCCCCCGGCGGCGCGCCTGCCCGCAAGCGGGCGGGCTGCTCAGACCACCGTCGCCCCCGGCGCCGGGGAGACCGCGACCCGGGCCGTGCGGCAGGTGCCGGACGCGGTGAGGGCGGCGGCGACCCGGTGGGCGGTGGCCTCGTCGGGGACGAGGAACGCGGTGGTCGGGCCGGAGCCGGAGACCAGTGCGGCGAGGGCTCCGGCGTCCGTACCGGCGGCCAGGGTCGCGGCGAGCGAGGGGCGCAGCGAGAGCGCCGCGGCCTGGAGGTCGTTGCTCAGGGTCTTCGCCAGGGCGACCGGGTCGCCGGAGGCCAGGGCGTCGAGCAGGGCCGGGGCCGCGGTGGGCTCGGGGACGTCCGTACCGGCGGTGAGCCGGTCGAACTCGCCGAACACGACCGGGGTGGAGAGTCCGCCCTCCGCGACGGCGAAGACCCAGTGGAAGGTGCCGCCGGTCTTCAGCGGGGTGAGGAGTTCACCGCGCCCGGTGCCCAGCGCGGCGCCGCCGATCAGGTTGAAGGGGACGTCGCTGCCGAGCTCGGCGCAGATCTCCAGCAGTTCTTCGCGGGAGGCGCCGGTGGACCAGAGCGCGTCGCAGGCGAGGAGGGCGGCGGCGCCGTCGGCGCTGCCTCCGGCCATGCCGCCGGCGACGGGGATGTCCTTGGCGATGTGGAGGTGGACGGCGGGCTCGATGCCGTACCGCCCGGCCAGCGCGAGGGCGGCACGGGCGGCGAGGTTGCTGCGGTCCAGCGGCACCTGGGCGGCGTCCGGGCCGGAGCAGGTGATCGTCAGCCCCTCGGCGGGGGTCGCGGTGACCTCGTCGTACAGGCCGACCCCGAGGAAGACGTTGGCCAGGTCGTGGAAGCCGTCGGGTCGGGCCGCGCCCACCGCGAGCTGGACGTTGACCTTGGCCGGTACGCGGACGGTGACGCTTGCGGCCGTGCTCGGGCTCTCGGTCGCGGTGACGCTGTCGGTCATACGGGGAGCTCCGGCTTGTTCTCGGCGATGGCGGCGAACTCCTCGACCGTGAGCGCCTCGCCCCGGGCCTGCGGAGAGATTCCGGCGGCGACCAGCGCGGCTTCGGCGGCGGGCGCGGAGCCCGCCCAGCCGGAGAGCGCGGCACGCAGCGTCTTGCGGCGCTGGGCGAAGGCGGCGTCGACGACGGCGAAGACCTCGGTGCGGCTCGCGGTGGTGGCGACCGGCTTCTCCCGCCTGACCAGCGAGACGAGCCCGGAGTCGACGTTGGGGGCGGGCCAGAAGACCTTGCGGCCGATGGCCCCGGCGCGCTTCACGTCGGCGTACCAGTTGGCCTTCACGGACGGCACGCCGTAGACCTTGTTGCCGGGGCGGGCGGCGAGCCGGTCGGCGACCTCGGACTGGACCATGACGAGCGTCCGCTCGATGCTCGGGAAGCGCTCCAGCATGGTGAGCAGCACGGGCACGGCGACGTTGTACGGGAGGTTGGCGACGAGCGCGGTGGGCGCGGGGCCCGGCAGCTCGGTGACCAGCATCGCGTCGGAGTGGACGAGGGCGAAGCGCTCGGCGCGGCCGGGCATCCGGGCGGCGACGGTGGCGGGCAGCGCGGCGGCGAGTACGTCGTCGATCTCCACGGCCACGACCCGGTCGGCCGCCTCCAGCAGTGCCAGGGTCAGCGAACCGAGCCCCGGCCCGACCTCGACGACGACGTCGTCGGGCCGCACCTCGGCGGTGCGCACGATCCTGCGGACCGTGTTGGCGTCGATGACGAAGTTCTGGCCGCGCTGCTTGGTCGGGCGTACGCCCAGCGCCGCCGCCAGTTCGCGGATGTCTGCGGGGCCCAGGAGGGCGTCGGACTCTGTGCTGCTCACCCACTAAGCGTACGGGCGATTGCGTACGCGACTGCGTACGCAGATCCTTCCTACGCTCAGTAGTCGAAAGCCCGCGCCGTGTTCGCGTCGACGGTCGCGGCGAGGGTGTCCTCGTCGACGCCCTTGACCTCGGCCATCGCCCGCAGTGTGACGGGGATGAGGTAGGGGGCGTTGGGGCGGCCCCGGTACGGAGCCGGGGTGAGGAAGGGGGCGTCGGTCTCGACCAGCACCAGTTCGGCGGGGGCGACGGCGAGGGCGTCCCGCAGCGACTGGGCGTTCTTGAAGGTGACGTTGCCGGCGAAGGACATGAAGTAGCCGGCCCGCGCGCAGATCCGGGCCATCTCGGCGTCGCCGGAGTAGCAGTGGAAGACCGTGCGGTCCGGGGCGCCCACCTCGGCGAGGACCCGCAGCACGTCGGCGTGGGCGTCGCGGTCGTGGATGACCAGGGCCTTGCCGTGCCGCTTGGCGATCTCGATGTGCGCCCGGAAGGACTCCTCCTGGGCGGCACGGCCCTCGGGCCCGGTGCGGAAGTGGTCGAGGCCGGTCTCGCCGACGCCGCGTACGTGGGCGAGGGCGGCGAGCGCGTCGATCTCCGCGAGCGCTTCGTCCAGCGCGGCCCGGCCGCCCGGCGCGCGTACCCCTTCGCGGGTGTGCCCGTCGGGGTCGCCGTGCACGATGCGCGGGGCCTCGTTGGGGTGGAGGGCGACCGAGGCGTGCACCTGGGGGTGGGCGGCGGCCGTCTCGGCGGCCCAGCGGGAGCCGGCGAGGTCGCAGCCCACCTGGACGACGGTGGTGACGTTGACGGCGGCGGCCCGTGCGAGGGCCTCCTCGACGGTGCCGTCCTGCATGTCCAGGTGGGTGTGCGAATCGGCGACCGGAACACGCAGGGGTTCGGGCAGCGGCGGCGCTTCGGTGCGGCTCATGCCCTTGATCGTACGAGGAGCGCCGGACACGGGGGCGCCCGCCCGGGGTCCGGGGACACGGGCGGGCGCTCTGCCGTCGGGAGCTGGGGTCAGCGGCGCTGGAAGGGGTGGAACAGGTCCGTCAGGTGCCAGTGGCGGGCGGCTCCGGCACCCGCCGGTACGGCGACCGCCGCCACCCGCTCGTCGTCGTCCGGGCCGGCGGGTATGCCGGTGGTGGCGGCCCCGGCCAGGGCGGCGGGCTTCTGCCGCGGGGTGCCCTGCAGCAGCTGCTGTACGAGGGAGACCCGCCCCGAGCGCATGATGCGGACCACGTGGCCGCCGCAGTTCGTGCAGGTAGGTGTCGAGAGAGGAGAGGGGACCCGCTCCCCGTCGGCCTTGTAGACCACGAAGGTGTGTCCGGCCCCGTCGACGTGGTGCTCTATTTCGTAGGCCTGTTCCCAGCCGTGTCCGCATCGCATGCAGGCGAAGGCATAGGCCTCGTGGACCGTGTTCACCGCGATCTCACTCATACTTGCTCCTCTTGTCCGCAGGACAAGCCGCTCCGAGTGCTTCCTTCTCCAGTGCACACCCGCCGAATGCGAATCGCACCGGCTCAGGACCAGTGTTGATGCGTTCTTGGACTCCTTGGTGAGCCCTTGGTCCGCGCATGGTGCGAGGGCACCCCGACGGAGACCAGCCGTTGGGGACGCGCGGGCGCGCACCGCCCGTTCACACGGCCGGGGGGCGCATTTCCCGGCATCCGCACCTCCGTGCGCCGGAGGACCGCAGGCCGGATCAGCGGCGGAAATCCCGGCGGGCAATGGGTCGACAGGGGGCGCACCGGGGGCGCATTCACGGGTCGCGGAGTGAATTGAGCATTCAATTGAATTCCGCACCACGAGAAAACAGCATGTCCGGTTTGCGCGGTTCGCTTATCTGGTTTTCACTCGATCTGTACGCAAGTACACAACCCCCGGCTTTTCCACAGAACAGAACGGGAACGCTCATGCACACCGAAATCACCCCCACCACGACGACCGACCTGGACAAGGACCTGGAGGCCGCGCTCAACCCGGGCGAGGTCGAGGGCCTGCACCGGGACTCGCGCGAGTGCGCGTACCTGGCGCTCCTCGGTGGCGGCTCGTTCCTCCTTCTTTCGCCGCCCACCCCGCGGCCGAAGAAGGGCTGACCCTTCACCGATGAACCAGTCAAGCGCTTCGTCCCGGCTCTCGGACGCGGTGCACGACCTGGCGAACGAGGTGGTCCTCGCTCTTAGGAGCGGGGGCCACCTCGCCACGGTGTGCGGCGCGGCCGGAATCCACGAGGACGACAGAACAGGCATCGCCGCCGTACGGGTCATCGGAGCCGACCTGCTGCTGCCGAGCGTGCTGTACGGACAGAACCCGCACCCCGGTGACGTGGCGGTCTTCCACCGCGCGGTACGGGACTTCCCGCCCCGCCCCGACGCCTCCCCCTCCACCGCCTGGAGCCACTGGGCGATGCTCTCCACCCTGCACCGGGTGGCCCCCTCCACCACTGGACCTCTGACGGCCGGCGTACCCGCACTGGACGAACCGGGCCTGGCCGGCCTGGACGACGCGCCGTGGCAGACGTTGTCGCACCAGGTCTCCCTCCTCGCGCCGCTCGCCGTCCCGGCGGCGGCGTCCTCCGTCGCGCGGATCGCCCGGGGCCGGGTGACCGACCTCGCGCGCGGGTTCGTCCGCGCCGTGCGCCGCCGCGACTGGCTCCAGGCCTCGGGCACCGGCCGCTGGCTGGCGGCCCTGGGCGGGGAGCCGCCGACGCTCGGTCTCGGCCGGGGGCTCGACTTCGTCGAGCTGATGGGAGGGCAGGACCCCCGGGTGGCCCTGAACGTCCGCGCGGCCCGGCTGATGATCGAGGAGCGCGGCAGGTGACGGCGGACCACCCCGGCGGCCGGAACGCGGCGGGACACGGGGACGCGGCAGGACACGAAAACGCGGCGGCGCACCGGCCCGCCGCGTCCGCCGTGTCCGCCGCGGCCACCGGCCTCGCGCACGAGGTGCGCGGGGTACGCGACCGCGCGCTGACCTGGACCGAGGACCACCTCACCGGCTTCGTCCTGCCCGAGGACGTGCTGGAGCCGCACACCAAGGTCGACCACACCCTCAAGCCGCTCGGCGAGCTGGCCCAGCTGTGCGGCACCGCCCAGCGGGTCATCGCCCCCGACGACCCGGCGCACGCCACGGCCGGGCGGCTGATCGCCTTCGCGTGGGAGCAGACCAGGCACGGCGCACTGCTGCTGGAGCTCCTGCGCTCCGAGCCGTTCGCCGCGTACCCGTTCGAGATCTACGCGGCCTTCGCCGGTCACGGACTCCGCCACGAGGGCTTCGAGCACCTCGCCCGGCGGATCGCCACCACCCGCGGCTGGGCCCACACCGAACAGCACGCCAACCGCCAGCTGGGGCTGATCAACTCGGAGCGCCGGGTGGGCGTCGCCCCGCACGCGGACGCCGAGGAGGTCCTGCGCCGCACCTGGCTGGGCGGGCTCTGCGAGCCGTGGATGCTGGAGCGCTCCTCCGGATACTCGCTGACCCACGCGGCGTACCACGTGACCGACTGGAGCACCGCCCCCGAGCGGATGCCGGCCGACCTCGACGCCTATCTGCGGACCTGGCTGCCGCCTTGGGTGGACGGCTGTCTGGAGGGCCACCAGTGGGACCTCGCCGGCGAACTGCTCGCGGTGGGCGCGGGCCTGCCCGGCCCGCCGCCGGTCGAGCTGTTCGCGGCGGCCTGGCCGGTGCTCGCCCGGGTCCAGCACGCGGGCGGTTCCCTCCCGGAGACCGGCCCTCCGGTGGCGCACCCGGAAGACGCGGTTCCGGGTGACGAGGAGCCGTACCCGTTCCTGGCCTGCTACCACTCCACGCTGGTGACCGCCTTCGCCGCGTCGCTCACGGTCGGCCGGCTGGAGGAGACCACCGCGGCGGACGCGGTCCCTGCCGCCGTCACCACCACATCCGGAAGGAAACAGCCCGCATGAGCGGTATCCGGCAGATCCACGAGGTGGGCGCGAAGGCCCTGAAGTGGCTGCACGCCCACCGGGACGGGTTCCGGCTGGAGGACGACCCCTCCCCCGAGGTCGGCCTGCTGGACCGGTTCCAGCCCCTCGGCGAGCTGGCCCTCATCAGCAAGGTGATCTTCCGTGAGGGCGTCGCCGGATCGGAGCAGGCCTCCCTCGCCCGCTCCCTCCTCGACTTCGCCTGGCACGAGCTGCTGGACTCCGGCCACCGCCTGCTGGAGGGCCAGCGCCGGGAGCCGCTCTCCCCGGCGCCGATGGAGGTGTACCTGCCGTTCAAGGAACTCGGGTACCGGCACCAGGGCCTCGAAGCGGCCGTCCGCCTCAACCACCGGCTGGGCAGCTGGAGCCGGCTGGAGGTGCAGCCGACCCGGCGTCTCGGCATCTCCACGGTCGAGCGCCGCTTCGGGCTGGCGGCGAGCCTCCCGGAGGACGAGGCGTTCCGGCGGACCTGGCTCGCCGGGCGTCCGGAGCCGTGGACCGTCGAGGGCCACATCGGCTACGGCATCACCCACACCGTCTTCCACCTCACCGACTGGGGCCAGTCCCCCGGGGACCTCCCGCCCGCGATCGCCGACTACCTGGCGCTCTGGCTCCCGGTCTGGCTGGACGACTGGCTCGACCTCAAGCGCTGGGACCTCCTCGGCGAGCTACTGGTCGTCGACGCCTGCCTGCCCGAGCCGACGCTCGACGCGGCGGCGTGGGACGGCTTCGCCGCGGCCCAGCAGCCCGACGGTGCGATGCCGGCGCTGCTGGAGATGCCGCAGGGCGACCCGGAGACGGTGTTCGACCTCGTCTACCACCCGACGCTGGTGGCCGCGTTCGCCTCGGCGCTGGCGGTCTCCCGCTCCCTGTCGGACCTCTCCTCGGCGGCCTCCGCGTGAGCACGGGCCCCGCCGTCGCCCGTACCGGACCCGAGGGTCCCGCCGGCCCCGGCGCCACCGGACTCCCCGCCCCCGCCGACCGGGACGCCGGTGCCGACGCGCGGCTGCTGGCCCGGGCGGCCGGGGTGATCGGCCCGGCGCCCGACCTGGTGCTCGCGCTCAGCCGCCACGGCCGGCGCACCCTGCACGTCACCGGCACCGCACCGCCACCCGTCGACCGGCCGCGCGACCGGCTCCGGTACGAGCTCGGTTCGGCGTCCAAGACCTTCACCGGGCTGCTGCTCGCCCGGCTGGTCGCCGCCGGCCGGCTCTCGTACGACGCCCCCGCCGCCGAACTCCTGGCACCCGGCCACCCGGTGCACCCGTCCGTACGGGCGATCACCCTGCGCCATCTGGTCACCCACACCTCGGGGCTGCCCGGGCTGCCGGCCGACTTCTACCCGCAGGCCGTACCGCGCTGGACCACCACCCCGTACGCCGGCTACCCCACCGACCGGGTCGTCCGCGCCTTCCTGCGGGCCCGACCGCGCCACGCGCCCGGGACCCGCTGGCACTACTCCAACTTCGCCGTCTCGGTCCTCGCCCACACCCTCGCCGCCGCGACCCGTACCCCGTGGGACGTCCTCGTCCACCGGGAGGTGCTCGCCCCCCTGCACCTGGACGCCACCTCGCTCGCCCCGGGCGTGCCCGGGGCCGACGCGGTCGGCCACCGGCGCGGCGGCGGCCCGACGCCGGTGCTCGGCATCGGCGGGTTCGCCGGGGCGGGCGCCGTCCGCTCCACCCCGCACGACCTGCTCACCTTCCTGGAGGCGCACCTCGCGGCGAGCGGCGCGTACGCCGGGACCGGGGCCGCCGGGGTCACCCCGTTCGTCCCTCCGCCGGACGCCTCCCTCGCCACCGCGCTCGCGGGGATGCGGCACCCGGTGCTGCGCCGGGGCCCGCGCCACGCCCACACCCACACGCTGACGTGGTTCCAGCACGCGACACCGCACGGCCCGGTGAACTTCCACGCCGGGGCGACCCCCGGGCAGCAGGCGTTCCTCGGCTACTGCCCGGACACCGGGACGGCGCTGGCCGCCGTCTGCACCCGGCGGGTGTCGTTCAGGGACCCGTTCGTGGCGACGGTCCACGGGCTGCTGACGGAGTAGGTACGACCCCAAGGGCCGCTCAGGCGCCCGGTGTGCGCGCCGCGTTCTTCGCGGCGACCACCGCGTCGAACACCTCGCGCTTGGGCAGCCCGGCGTCCGCCGCGACGGCGGCGATGGCCTCCTTGCGGCGCTCCCCCGCCTCCTCGCGGACCTGCACCCGGCGCACCAGCTCGGCCGCGTCCAGCTCCTCGGCGCCGCTGTCGCCGGCGCCCTCCACGACGACGGTGATCTCGCCGCGCACACCCTCGGCCGCCCATTCCGCCAGCTCTCCGAGCGGGCCGCGCTTCACCTCTTCGTACGTCTTCGTCAGCTCGCGGCAGACGGCGGCCCGGCGGTCCGCGCCGAAGACCTCGGCCATCGCGGCGAGGGTGTCGTCCAGGCGGTGCGGGGCCTCGAAGAAGACCATGGTGCGGCGCTCGTCGCCGACCTCGCGAAGCCGGCCGAGGCGTTCGCCCGCCTTGCGGGGCAGGAAGCCCTCGAAGCAGAACCGGTCGACCGGCAGTCCGGACAGCGCCAGCGCGGTGAGGACCGCCGAGGGGCCGGGCACGGCGGTGACCTTGATGTCCTTCTCGACGGCGGCGGCGACCAGGCGGTAGCCGGGGTCGGAGACGGACGGCATCCCCGCGTCGGTGACCAGCAGCACCCGCGCGCCGCCGGTCAGCGCGTCGACCAGCTCCGGGGTGCGGGCTGACTCGTTCCCCTCGAAGTACGAGACGACCCGTCCCGTGGTGTGGATGCCGAGCGCCTGGGTCAGGCGGCGCAGTCGCCGGGTGTCCTCGGCCGCCACGACGTCGGCCGTCTCCAGCTCGGTGGCGAGACGCGGCGGGGCGTCCGCCACGTCGCCGATGGGGGTCCCCGCGAGAACCAGCGTTCCGGTCGTCGGCTTTCCGGTCGTCGGTGTTCCCTGCGGTCCGGTCGTTCCAGGCGTTTCAGTCACGGGATCCATCCTCCCAGCCCCGGCGGCCCCCGTCGCACAGCTGTTTTCCCTACGATGGCGCGGTGACGAGTACTGCGCCCGACGCCCGGCAGGGCCACGACGCCGGGGACGAACTCTCCGGCGAGCAGCCTTCCCCCTGGGAGCGGCGGCTGCACCGCTTCGGCCACGTGCCCCGGAAGGACATCGGGCTGCGCGAGCGCCTCATTCCTCCCTACAACCGGCCGAGCCCCCGCACCTGGGGGGTCCTCGGCGTGCCGCCGGCCCTCGCGGCCCGGCTGGAGCGGTGGTCGGGATGGGGCGGCCCGCTGCTGGTGACGCTGGTCGCCGGGGTGCTGCGCTTCTGGCGGCTGGGGCAGCCCGACGCGGTGATATTCGACGAGACGTACTACGCCAAGGACGCCTGGGCCCTGATCAAGCAGGGGTACGAGGGCGCCTGGCCCAAGGACATCGACAAGGTCATCCTGAACGACCCGTCCCGGGTGAAGGTCCCCGTCGACCCCGGATACGTGGTGCACCCGCCGGTCGGGAAGTGGGTCATCGGGCTCGGCGAGCAGATGTTCGGCTTCACGCCGTTCGGCTGGCGGTTCATGGTGGCCGTGCTCGGTACCCTCTCGGTGCTGCTGCTGTGCCGTATCGGACGCCGGATGTTCCGCTCGACGTTCCTCGGCTGTCTGGCGGGCGGACTGCTGGCGGTGGACGGGCTGCACTTCGTGATGAGCCGCACCGCCCTGCTCGACCTGGTGCTGATGTTCTTCGTGGTCGCGGCCTTCGGCTGCCTGGTCAACGACCGCGACTGGGCCCGCCGCAAACTCGCCGAGGCCCTCCCCGTCGACGAGGAGGGGGTGCTCCGCCCGGACACCCGGATCGCACAGACGCTCCGCCTGGGGTGGCGGCCCTGGCGGCTCGCGGCCGGGCTGATGCTGGGCCTCGCCTTCGGCACCAAGTGGAACGGCCTCTACATCCTGGCCGCGTTCGCCGTGATGTCGGTCCTCTGGGACGTGGGTGCCCGGCGCACCGCCGGAGCGGTCCGCCCGTACGCCGCGGTCCTGCGCCGCGACCTGGTGCCCGCCTTCGTCTCCACGGTCCCGGTCGCCCTCGCCACGTACCTCGTCTCCTGGACGGGCTGGCTGATCACCGACAAGGGGTACGACCGCCAGTGGGCGGACACGGCGGAGGGCCGCAGCGGCGGCTGGACCTGGCTCCCCGACTGGCTGCGCAGCCTCTGGCACTACGAACGGCAGGTCTACGACTTCCACGTCGGCCTGACCTCCGGGCACACGTACCAGTCGAACCCCTGGAGCTGGATCGTCCTGGGCCGCCCGGTCTCGTACTTCTACGAGGAGCCCGGCTGTACCGACTCGGCGACCGGCAAGTGCGCCCGCGAGGTCCTCGCCCTCGGCACCCCGCTGCTCTGGTGGGCGGCCTGCTTCGCCCTGGTCTACGTGCTCTGGCGCTGGCTCTTCCGCCGCGACTGGCGGGCCGGTGCCATCGCCTGCGGGGTCGCGGCCGGGTGGGTGCCGTGGTTCTTCTACCAGGAACGCACGATCTTCTTCTTCTACGCGGTCGTCTTCGTGCCGTTCCTCTGTCTCGCCGTGACGATGATGATCGGCGCGATGATCGGCCCCGCCGCGGGCGCCGGTACCCGCGCCGAACTGGGTCTGTCCCCTTCCGATTCCGACCCCACCGGCGAACGCCGCCGCGCGATCGGCGCGGTGGCGGCGGGACTGCTGGTGCTGCTGATCCTGTGGAACTTCATCTATTTCTGGCCGCTGTACACCGGGACGCCGATCCCGGAGGACGCGTGGCGGAACCGGATGTGGCTGGACAGCTGGGTGTAGCCGCCGCGAACGTGCGCGGGAGGGCCCGGTCGGTGATCGGGCCCTCCCGACCGCGGGGCGCTCGTGCGCGGGCGTCAGCCCTGCAGCCACCACGGGCTGCTGTACGCGACGCCCCAGTCGTTGCAGGCGTGTCCGGCCGGGCCCGGCGTGTCGTTGGCCCGGGTCGGGTCGGCGACGCGCAGGACCACCCAGTCGCCGTCCGCGGTGTCCAGCGGGACCGTGAACTCCGTGACGCGGCCGGCTGTCGTCGTGATGACGTCCACGACCTCGGGGGCGGCGGTGCCGGGTCGCAAGACCTGGATGTCCAGCTGCTTGCCGACCCATTCGGGGCCCCGGTCGAGGTCGACCTGGAAGCGTACGTCCCCCGAGGCGAGGGACAGTCGGCCACCCATCCGGACACCGGCGGCGGTGGCGTCGAGGCGCAGGCCGGAGACCCGGGTCGCGAAGAAGCGCCGCGCCCGCATCGCTTCGAGGACTCCCGCCCTGGTGTTCTCGGTGACCCAGAGGCCGCTGCGGCCCTTGCCCTCCGGGAAGCCCCAGTCCGTGCCGTGCTCGTCGGTCACGCCGGTCAGGCCGGTGCGCCAGCCGGCGTTCAGGCAGGCGACCAGGGGCGAGCTCTTGCCGGACGACCAGCCCTCGAAGAGGAAGTCGTCGGTCCGGTTGAACATCTCCAGGCTGACCATGCGGTCGTGAACGGCCGCGTTGTGGCCGAACTCGTCGAAGCGGAGCACCTCACGGCCGGGGTGGTTGAATCCGGCCACCGCGTCCTTGTCGTCCAGCCAGTCGAAGAAGGCGTTCATGCCCGGAGCGAGCGCCATGTCGACGTAGGAGTCGGAGAACCACACGTTCGCGTGGCCGAGCAGCGCGTGGGTCCACTCGAAGCCGCGAATCGCGGTGTACACGCCGGGGACGTTCGCCGCGTCCGCCAGCTGGGCCGTACGCTTCCACTCGGCGGAGCTGAGACCCCCGATGGTGAACACGCCACTGTGGTCGGTGAGTGCCGCCACGTCGAGGCCCGCGCTGCGCATCGAGGAGAAGGCGTTCGCGGGGTCCCCGTCGCCGTCCGACATCGCGGTGTGGTTGTGCAGGTCCGCGTGGACGAGGGTCGTCCCCCGCGTGATCAGCGAAGCCCGGTCCGCGCCGCCCGCGGCCAGGGCGGCCGAACCGCTGCCGGCCGCGGTGCCCGTGGCCGCGGCCCGGGCGGTGCCGGGCGCCGCCGCCATGAAGAGCATCGCTCCGGCGGCGGCGCCGAGCACGGTCCTGCGGCCCGGTGCGGGGGCCTGTTCGCCGGAGCCCCGCCCGTGGTGCCCGTCGTGGTGTCCATGATGGTCGTGCCCGTGCGCATGATGGTGCCCGTGGTCTCCCATGGCCCGATTCCACCGAACTGACAGGCCCATGACCACAATGGGCGGCTGACGGACGGGTGAACGTTGCGTGAGCGCCCCTCCGGGCGGGGCGGCGCCACTCCGACCCGCACCACGCACCACGCACCGACGAGAACCGGCCATCCATCGGGAGAGCGCTCCCCCATCGCCGATCCCCGCCATCGTCCCGGTCTGGTAACAACCTTCACCCGCACCACGCGTGTCCCGTACAGTCATCCGCGCAGACAGGTTCTTGAACACGTTCAAGAAAGATCACGGGGGAAGGACCACAACCATGCGAGGCGGAGCCAAAGTCGCCATTGCCGGCGGGGCGTTCGTGCTGGTGGCCGGGGGGCTGAGCTATGGCGCGTACACCGTGCTGTTCGAGGACGGGAGCGGGGGCATCACCTCGGCCGACGCGCCCGCCGAGGTGAGGACCGGGCCACCGGACACGAAGGAGATCGCCGCGACGTCGAAGGCGTTCTTCGCCGCCTGGTCGTCCGGAAACGGGCCCGCCGCCTCGCAGCTGACGAACAATCCGGTGGACGCGGAGCCCGTACTGACCGGGTACTCCACCGAGGCGCACATCGAGAACGTCGTGATCACCCCGGGCGCGGCGGCCGGGGCGACGGTGCCGTACACGGTGAAGGGGACCGTCTCGTTCGAGGGGAAGAGCCAGCCTCTCTCCTACTCCTCCACGTTGACCGTGGTACGCGGGCTGACCACCGGCAAGCCGCTCGTCGACTGGCAACCCACGGTCGTGCACCCGCAGTTGACCAAGGGTGCCACCATCGTCACCGGTGAGTCCTCCGATCCGGAGATAGAGATGGTGGACCGCAACGGCAAGGTGCTGACCAAGGAGGAGTACCCGTCCCTCGGCCCGGTCATCGGTGAGCTGCGCGAGCGGTACGGAGCGCAGGCGGGCGGCAGCGCCGGCATCGAGACGTCGATCGAGAGCAGTGACGAGAACACCCCCGCCATCACCCTGCTGACCCTCGCCAAGGGCAAGCCCGGCAAGGTGCAGACGACCATCGACGCGAACGTGCAGGCGGCTGCCGAGAAGGCAGTGAAGCAGTTCGGCGAGTCCTCCGTAGCGGCGGTCCAGCCGTCGACCGGCGCGATACGGGCCATCGCCAACAACCGGGCCGACGGCTTCAACGCGGCCACGCAGGGCAGCCTCGCACCCGGCTCCACAATGAAGATCATCACGGCGGCGATGATCATCCAGAACGGTGTGGGAAGCATCGACTCCCCCGTGGAGTGTCCGTCGACCGTCCCGTGGTACGGAGTGACCTTCCACAACCTCAAAGACTTCTCCATCCCGAGCGGCACACTGCGGAATGCCTTCGCCCAGTCGTGCAACACCGCCTTCATCAAGGCGGTCAAACCGCTGGACGACAAGAACCTGGCCGACACGGCACTCGGCCAGGAGGCCCGCGACTACTTCGGCCTGGGCCAGGACAACTGGAAGATCGGTATCAAGTCCTTCGACGGAAGCATCCCCGAGTCGTCCGGGGCCGAGACCGCGGCCTCGTACATCGGCCAGGGCAAGGTCCTCATGAGCCCCCTGAACATGGCGTCGGTCACCGCGACCGCGAAGGACGGCGCGTTCAGGCAGCCCTACATCGTCGCCCGTGACCTGGACGACCGGCCGTTCGCGACCGCCCAGCAGCTGCCCGGCGGCGTCGCCGAGCAGCTGCGGGAGATGATGAACTTCACCGCGACCAGCTCACGCGGCACCGCGACGGCGGCCATGGCCCCGGTGGGCGGCTACAAGGGCGCGAAGACCGGCTCGGCGGAAGTCGACGGGCAGGGCAAGTCCAACAGCTGGTTCGCCGGATTCAGCGACGACTTGGCGGCGGCCGGGGTGGTCCAGTCCGGCGGTCACGGCGGCGACGCGGCCGGTCCGGTCGTCGCGGCGGTACTGGGCGCGGGGTAAAGCCGCAATGCCGCTATGACGGTTGCAGGTGCGCCGGTCCAGGTCGTGGACCGGCGCACCGCCGCATGCGGGGCGTGTCCCGAACGCCCGTACCGTGCTGCGCACGTCCCGTTCGCGCGAGTAGCCTGCGGATCATGAGCGCTTCCGCCACCGGCCCCGACGCCGAGTCCCCGCAGCCCACCGCTCCCGCCGCGCACGCCGAGGCGCACCCGCGATTCGCCGCCGCGCTGGCGGAGTTGGGGCTCCAGGTCGAGGTACGCCGCTTCCCCGACGCCACGCGGACCGCCGCCGAGGCCGCCGCCGCGATCGGCTGCGGCCAGGCCGAGATCACCAAGTCCCTCGTCTTCGTGGCCGACGGCGACCCCGTGGTGGTCCTGATGGACGGAGCTTCCCGGGTGGACGTCGAGCGGGTGCGTGAGGTGCTGGGCGCGGCGAAGGTGAAGCGCGCGGGGGCGGACGTGGTCCGCGAGGCGACCGGGTACGCGATCGGGGGCGTACCGCCCTTCGGGCACGTCACGAAGCCCCGGGTGCTGGCCGATCAGGGGCTGCTCGACCACCCGGTCGTATGGGCCGCGGCAGGGACTCCGCACACGGTCTTCCCGCTCGATCCGAAGAGTCTGATCGCCCACGCGGGCGGCACGGTGGTGGACGTGCGCGAGCGGACCGCGTGACCCCACTGGTCGCGGGTGCGGTGCTGCTGGCGGCCTTCACCCACGCCGGATGGAACGCCCTTGCCCACGCCCTCAAGGACCAGCTCCTGTCCTTCACGCTGATCTCCGGCGGCGGGCTGCTGATCAGCGCGGTCGCCGCTCCGTTCCTGCCGTTCCCGGACGCGGCGGCGTGGCCGTACCTGGGCGTCTCGGCGCTGCTGCACATCGCGTACATGCTGTTGTTGATGCGGTCGTTCACCCTGGGCGACTTCGGCCAGATGTATCCGATCGCCCGGGGTACGGCCCCGCTCGTGGTGACCCTCTTGGCGGCCGTCTTCGTCGGCGAGCGGCCGGGCGCCTGGGCCGCGGCGGGGGTGGCGGTGGCCTCGGCGGGCCTGGTGGGCCTCGCCCTCTGGGGCATCCGGGGCTCCGGCCGCCGCCCGGACTGGCCGGCCCTGGTGGCGGCGCTCGGGACGGGGCTCGCGATCGCCGGGTACACCACGGTGGACGGCGTCGGGGTACGTGCGTCGGGGAGTTCGCTGGGGTACATCGCCTGGCTGATGATCGCGCAGGGCCTCGCCGTACCGGCGTACGCCCTCTACCTCCGGCGCGGTGAACTGGTCCACCAACTCCGCCCGTTGGCACTCCGGGGGCTGGGCGGGGCGGCACTCTCGGTGCTCGCGTACGGGCTGGTTCTGTGGGCCCAGACCCGCGCGGCGCTCGCCCCGGTCGCGGCGCTGCGCGAGTCCTCGATCATCGTGGGCGCGGCGCTGGGCGCCCTGCTCTTCAAGGAGCGGTTCGGCGCCCCGAGGATCGCGGCGGCCGGGCTGATGGTGGTCGGCATCGGGCTGATGCTGCACGCGGGTTGAGACCCGGGTGCCCGTTCACTCCTCCCTCACCGCCCGCTTGAAACCGGTGTGGACGGCGAGCAGCCCGCCGTCCACCCGGAGGGTGGTGCCGGTGATCCAGGACGCGTCGCGGGAGGCGAGGAAGGCGACGGCGGCGGCGATGTCGTCCGGTTCGCCGATGCGGCCGAGCGGGTAGAGGTCGGCGGCCCGGTCCAGGTCGGCCTCGCGGCCCGCCCAGGCGTCGGTGCGCAGGGTGCCAGGGGCGATGAGGTTGACGCGCACCCCGCGCGGTCCGGCGTGGCCGGCGAGGGTGCGGGTCAGGCTGGCCAGGCCCGCCTTCGCGGCGCTGTACGCGTGGCCGCCGAAGTCCTGTTCGCCGTTGACCGAGCCGATGTTGACGATCGCGCCCCGGCCGGAGGCGGCGAGGTGCGGGAGGGCGGCGCGGGAGCAGCGGAAGGCGCCGCCGAGGGTGATGTCGAGGCGGCGCTGCCACTCCTCGTCGTCCTCGTCCTCGAAGAGCGGGGCGTCCGGCCCGGCCGCGTAGGCGTTGTTCACGAGGACGTCGAGTCGGCCGAAGGCGGTGACCGCGTACGCCACCGCCGCCTCCACGGCTGTCCGGTCGCCGACGTCGCAGGCGAGGGAGTCGGCCGCCCACCCCTCGTCCCGTATCCGCGCCGCGGTGGCGACGGCCCGGTCGGGGTCCAGGTCGGTGACGAGTACCGAGGCGCCTTCGGCGGCGAGCCTGCGGGCGGTGGCGGCACCGACGCCTTGGCCCGCTCCGGTGATGAGGACGGTGTGGCCGTCGAAACGCGCGAGGGAGGTGGGTGTCGTCATGGGGCGACCGTACTGCGGTGGGGCGGGTGTGGCCACGGGTGTTGCACGGAACCGCGCCCACCTGAGTCGGGGTTGGACGAGACTCGGGCCGTGCGCACGCGGAGGCGCACCGGACGGAGGCGTCATGGGCGGCTGGTACCGAGGTGACTGTCATGTGCACTCGGTGTACTCGGACGGGGAGCTGACCCCGGCGGAGCTGGCGGCCGCCGCGCGGGCGGCGGGTCTCGACTTCGTCGCGACCACCGACCACAACACCGCTGCCGCGCACGGAGGATGGGCCGAGCAGTCTGGTGACGGCCTGCTGGTGATCCTGGGCGCGGAGGTGACCACGGCGACCGGGCACTGGCTCGCGCTCGGCATCGGGCCGGGAGAGGTCGTCGACTGGGAGTACGGGGTACGGGAAGGGCAGATCGGATCCCGTTTGGCCCAGGTTCACCGGGCGGGCGGGATCTGCGTGGCCGCGCATCCGCACGCACCGTATCCGACCGGCACCTTCACCCACGCGTACGAGGGCTTCGACGCGGTCGAGGTGTGGAACGGCCTCTGGGCGTCGGACCTTCCGTGGAACGCGGACAACGAGGCGGCGCTCGCCGAGTGGGGGCGCGGCCTGGCCGCCGAGGTCCACCGGAGCCGGTGGCGGCCGGCCGTGGGTAACAGCGACACCCATCTGGCGGGGCAACTCGGCGTCCCGCACACCGTGGTGCTCGCGGAGGAGCTGACCACGCCCGCCGTGCTCGCCGCCCTCCGCGCGGGGCGGAGCTGGATCGCCGGATCGGCCGCCGTGGACGTGTCGTTCACCGCTACGGCAGGTGCGGAGACGGCGGAGGTGGGCGGGTGCCTCGACACCCGTGGACGGGAGGCCGTCGTACGGGCACGGGTGCGGGGCGCCCCGTCCGCGACCGTCTCCTTCCACACCGAACGGGGCGTGGTCCACCACGTCCGGCTGGCGCCGGAGGGCTCCGGCGAGGTCGAGTGGCGGACCAGCGCTGGGGAGTCGGGGTTCGTCCGCGCCGAAGTGCGCCACCCGGACCGGCAGATGGCGGCGATCACCAACCCGGTTGTCCTGACATGAAAGCCGTGCGGACCGGCTGACCCGCCTCAGAGCGCCGAGCGCAGAGCCCGGATCAGGGCCTGGGCGCGCGGGTCGGCGGTGACTCCCTTCTGGAGGCCGTTGGTGACGTAGCCGAGGGCGATGCGGGACTCGGGGTCGGCGAAGCCGAGGGAGCCGCCGCGTCCGGGATGGCCGAAGGAGCCGGGGCCGAGCAGCGGGGCGGCGGGGCCGTGCAGCATGTAGCCGAGTCCGAAGCGGGTGTTGACGACGAGGACCCGGTCGGGGCCGTTGGACTCCTCGGTGCGGGCCAGGGTGAGGGTGGCCGGGGCGAAGAGGCGGTGGCCGTCGACGTCGCCGATCATCGCGGCGTAGCAGCGGGCCAGCGCGCGGGCGGTGGCGGTGCCGTTGGAGGCGGGGAGTTCAGCGGTGCGGTAGGCGGGGTCGTTCTCGTCCGGGTCGGGGTGGATCGCGCCGAAGGCCCGGCGGGTGAGCGAGTGCGGGTCGGCGTACGCCTCGGTGACGGCGCGCTTGGGTCGCATCCGCAGGGCACCGGGGTCGCCGGTCGCGGGTGGTTCGACGGGGCCGATCCGGCCGATGCGGTGGGCTTCGTCGGCGGGGAGCCCGAACCAGAAGTCGAGGCCGAGGGGGCGTGCGATCTCCTCGGCGATCCAGCGGCCGATGGTCCGGCCGGTGGCCCGGCGGACGAGTTCGCCGACGAGCCAGCTGTAGGTCTGGGGGTGGTAGCCGTGGTCGGTGCCGGGTTCCCACTGGGGCCGCTGGGCGGCGACGGCGGCCGGGCCGGTGTGGCCGTCGGCGGCCTCGGCGGGGGTGAGCGGGCGGTCCAGTGCGGGCACGCCGGCGCGGTGGGCGAGAAGTTCGCGCACGAGGACGCGTTCCTTGCCGTTGGCCTTGAACTCGGGCCAGTACGTACCCACCGGGGCGTCCAGGTCCACCTGGCCGCGCTGGTGGAGCATCAGGGGGACGGCGGCGGCGATGCCCTTGCCCGCCGAGCGGACGATCTGGACGGTGTCGACCGCCCAGGGTTCGGTGCCGTCCACGTCTCTCGTACCGGCCCAGAGGTCCACGACCTTGCGCCCGTCGCGGTAGACGGCGACGGCCGCGCCGCGTTCACCGCGCTGTTCGAAGTTCCGTACGAAGGCGTCCCGAACCGCTTCGAATCCGGGGGCCACCGTGCCCCGTACGTCCACGTCTGTTTCCGCGCTCCCGCTCATCCCCCCATCCTGCACGGCCGCGTGGGTCCGATGGGGGGCGGGTCACCTGCTGTCAGGGCCTGGGCGGAGTTGTCCCTCGGGTGGACGCGCGGGGTCGGATGCGTGCGATCGCGAGGCGCCGGAGCGCCCTTGCGGCGGAGCTGCCAGGGCGCTCCGGCAACGCCGCGAGCACGTGCCCGACCCCGTGACGCCGGGGGACAACTCGGTTCAGGTCCCGACGGTCACGGAACCCGGGTCGAAGCCGAAGGGCAGCTCCAGCCGGTGCGCGCGCATGAGTTCCTCGTCGAGGAGGAGGTCCTGCGTACGTCCGTCGGCGGCGATGACCCCGTCGCTGAGGACGACGGCGCGGGCGCACAGCTCCAGGGCGTACGGGAGGTCGTGGGTGACCATCAGGACGGTGACGTCCAGGGAGCGGAGGATGTCGGCGAGTTCGCGGCGGGAGGCCGGGTCCAGGTTGGAGGACGGCTCGTCGAGGACGAGGATCTCGGGCTCCATGGCGAGGACGGTGGCGACGGCCACCCGGCGGCGCTGTCCGAAGGAGAGGTGGTGCGGCGGGCGGTCGGCGTACTCGGCCATGCCGACCTGCGTGAGGGCGGCGGTGACCCGCGCCTCCAGTTCGGCGCCGCGCAGCCCGGAGGCGGCGGGGCCGAAGGCGACGTCCTCGCGGACGGTGGGCATGAACAGCTGGTCGTCGGGGTCCTGGAAGACGATGCCGACGCGGCGGCGGATCTCCGCGAGGTTCCGCTTCTCGACCGGGAGTCCGGCGACCCGGACGGTTCCGGCGCCCGCGTCGAGGATGCCGTTGAGGTGCAGGACGAGGGTGGTCTTCCCGGCGCCGTTGGGGCCGAGCAGCGCGACGCGCTCGCCCCTGCCGACGGTCAGGTCCACGCCGAAGAGCGCCTGGTGCCCGTCCGGGTAGGCGTAGGCGAGGCCGCTGACCTCCAGGGACGGCGGCACGGGGGTGAGGGGCGGATCGGTGGGGGTCGGGCTGTTCATGTGCTCATCCCAGCAGACGTGCGGCAGGAGGGTGGAGGTGCGGGGCGCCCGCGCGACGCCCCGGGACGCGGGCCCGTCACAGGGCCCAGCCGAGGGCGCAGACGACGAGGGCACCCAGCGGGAGCGCCGCCGCGTACGCCCACTGGGTGCGGGAGGCCGTCACCTCGTCGATGACGGGCATGGTGCCCGCGTACCCCCGGCTGACCATGGCCAGGTGGACCCGCTCGCCGCGTTCGTAGGAGCGGATGAAGAGGGCGCCGGCCGACTTGGCGAGGACGCCCCACTGACGTATTCCGCGCGCCTCGAAGCCACGGGAGCGGCGGGCGACGGACATCCGGCGCATCTCGTCGGTGACGACGTCCCCGTACCGGATCATGAAGGACGCGATCTGGACGAGGAGCGGCGGCAGCCTGAGCCGCTGGAGGCCCAGCAGCAGGGCGCGGAGTTCGGTGGTGGAGGCGAGGATGACCGAGGCGGCGACGCCGAGGGTGCCCTTGGCGAGGACGTTCCAGGCACCCCAGAGTCCGGCCACGCTCAGGTGGAGGCCGAGGAACTCGGTCCGCTCCCCCGGCACGAAGAACGGCATGAGCAGCGCGAACGCGACGAACGGGACCTCGACGACCAGCCGCTTCAGCAGGTACCCGGCGGGGATCCGGGCCACCGCGGCGACGGCGGCGAGCAGCACCGCGTACAGCGCGAACGCCCACACCGCCTCGCGTGGGGTGGAGACCACGACGAGGACGAAGCAGAAGACCGCGGCGAGTTTGCAGTGCGGGGGGAGCCGGTGGACGGGCGAGTGCCCGTGCCGGTAGAGACGGTGCGCGTGGCCGGCACCCATGGAGGCGGCTCAGACCTTCTCGGCGAGCGACGCGTCCGCCTCCGCGGCGGCCACGTCGGTACCGTCGTCCCGGCGGCGGCGGATCACCCAGAACACCGCGCCGCCCACGACGACGGTGACGCCGACGCCGATGACCCCGGCGAGTCCGCCGGAGAGGCGGGCGTCGTCCACGTCCTTGACGCCGTAGTCGGCGAGCGGGGAGTCGGCGGAGGCGTGCTCCTCGACGTTCCGGTCGATGCCCTTGTCGGTGGCGACCTTCTCCAGGCCGTCGGGGCTGGAGGAGGCGTAGTACGAGACGAAGCCGGCCAGCACGAGGGCGGTGAGCAGGCCGGCGGCCAGCAGACCGCGCGTGGAGCGGGTCGCGACGCCGACGGTGGGCTTCGCGGCGGGGGCGGCGGGGGCCGCGTCGATCAGCTGCCCGCCCACGCGGAGCTTGAGCGGCGCGGCGAAGCCCTTGGCACCGTGCACCAGGTCGGGGCGGACCGCGATGACGGCGCCGACCGTGGCGGCGGTGATGACGGCTTCACCGATGCCGATGAGGACGTGGATCCCGACCATCGCCTTGAAGACCTCGCCGATGGGGATGTCGGTGGTGCCGCCGATCCAGTAGATGAGCGTGAAGGCGACGGCGGCGGCGGGTACGGAGACCAGCGCGGCGACGAAGGAGGCGACCGTGACGGTGGACCGGCGGCGCGGCAGGGCCCGCATCAGCAGGCGGAAGACCACGTACGCGACGACGGTGGTGACGACGCCCATGTCGGTGATGTTGACGCCGAGGGCGGTGAGGCCGCCGTCCGCGAAGAGGATGCCCTGCATGAGGAGCACCACGGTGACGCAGAGGACCCCGGTGTAGGGCCCGACGAGTATCGCGGCCAGCGCCCCGCCGAGGAGATGCCCGCTGGTGCCGGCGGCGACCGGGAAGTTCAGCATCTGCACGGCGAAGATGAAGGCGGCCATCAGACCGGCGAGCGGGGCGGTGCGCTCGCCCAGTTCACGGCGGGCGCCGCGCAGGCTGACCGCGACGGCGCCCGCGGCGACGACTCCGGTGGCCACGGAGACAGGTGCGTTGATGAAACCGTCGGGTACATGCATGGGGGAGGCTCCGCTTCTGCGGGGTCGGCGAGGGCAAGGCTGCGACCAGGGTCAGCTACCCGGGCGGGCCGTGAACCCGCCAATCATAGGGTTTTCTTGCGAATGATATGCAAGAGCATATTCCCCACATTTACGCGCGGCACACGCGTCGTGAGATATGGGACATTAGATTTCAAAGCGTTAATAACAGGAGGAGTCGGCCGATGTCCCCCGTGATCGAAGAACACACCCGGGCCCGTCTCATCACCGACGGCCCGCTCACCCGCCCGGTCCCGGTCGACCTGCGCTACGACGCCGACGGCGATCCCGGCACCGTCCACCTCGTCTTCGACGGCGGCACCGACTGGGCGCTCCGCCGCGAACTGCTGGAGGACGGCATGAACGCGCCGGTCGAGAGCGGCGAGGTGCGCCTCTGGCCCGCCGGACGGGCGCAGTTGGTGCTGGAGCTGCACTCGACCGGCGGAGTCGAGGTCTTCCAGATCGAGAACGCCGCGCTCCAGCGCTTCTTGGGCCGCACCCACGCGGAGCCCGCTCCTCCCGCCGCCGCCGGACGCTGAGCCGGCACCGCACCGCACCCCACCGCACCGCCGGGCGCCGTGCCCACCGCCGGACGCCGCACCCCGCCGCTGAGCCCGCGCCCCCGCACGTACGACGACCTGTCTCTTATACACATCCGTCGAACGCCTCATGCGCGAGCTGGGC